>CAYQUF010000331.1:0-1509 GCA_964420595.1 uncultured bacterium | reverse complement strand
AACGCTTGCACGACAATGGATAGTCGGGTATAAAATTTGCCAACCTACAAATTTTGAAATTCATTCAATAACCAGGCACTTACTTTTCCGTGGTTTTCGTTTCGACTGCGGCGCAATGCTTCTTCCAAAATCGACAAGTCTAAACCAGAGATTATCTGCGATCGCCTAATTCTTCGACTTCCTAAATCTCGAACTTCAAAGGCAATAAGTTGTACGTTTTTTACATCCACAATCCAATACTCTCGTACGCCTATCGATTCGTAGAGCAATCGTTTTTCCCCTTTATCGTCCGCCAGAGATGTAAAAGAAACTTCAATCGCTAAATCTGGTGGCGGATACGTATTGAGATCGATGATTGTAGCTTCCCAAGGGATTGCTTCTGCATTCGCACCGACATAAAACGAAATATCCGGTTGTGCTTCCTCGCAACCCATTTTACGATAGGTGCAATTATCGTGCGCGTCTAAATCGATGCCTTTTAATCCGGCAAATAAATAAATCGCGCTCATAATTGTGGCACGATCGCGAGACTGGGGATTGCTCGATGAAGTTATTTCCAACCTCATGCAGCCGTTGTAATAATATCCCTTTGCTTTTTCAAACACCGGATCGGCGATCGCTTCTAAATATTCTTCCCAGGTGGCGTTGACCCAGGTGTCGGTCGGAACTTTGGCTTGCAGTGGACTCATCATAATTATTGTGGAGAGCGCACTTGTTCTATTTTAACTGAAGCAAACGCGAAAACCACTCACCCTATAGCTTTCTACTAAGAGCGATCGATTTCTAAAGATGACACGATCGCCTCGAACACTTGCAAATCGACAGGTTCGATCGACCGACCGTAATCGCCGACGTAAATTTCAATAAGATGGCGTCCGTCTGGATGAATCAATGCAGCGGTATGCAGTCGATAGGGATCTCCCGCTTGTCGGGTATAAATGACCGCCTCTTGAGACGCAATTTCGGTAATTTCTTGCGATACAATTTCAATCCAGTCCGAATCCGTCCCCCGAACTAAATCTCGAACGTTTTTCATATCGGGAGACAGGGGTTCGACGCTTATAATGACATCCGATACCTGATGTCCCGCACCGATAACTCGGTGTTGCGAAGCACATTCGAGAAATTCCACGTCAGCCGGATTGCGAACTAAAATTAATAACCGATCGCCTTGTCGTTCTAGTCGAGTGCGATAGTTACTGGGAATGCTAAAGCGCAAGTTGTATTCTGCATTGGTAATAACTCTCGTCGTGTCTGCGGGTTGCGTTTGCTCCTCATTGGAACACCGACGGTCGGGTTGTGCGAAGGCGGGTTGTAGCGGAAAGGCGAGCAGAACTGTCAAGCTGGATAGAATGCCAAATTTAATTTTCATCGAATGCACCGCGAGTGTTTCAAGCAACTAACTTAATCCTTGCACTCGATCGCGCGGGTAATCCGGAAACACCCGAGCAATCCGATCGCGATCTAAATTTAAGTGAGTTTCTAAAATCGTCGCGATCGCATCTCGAA
>CAYQUF010000330.1:0-1782 GCA_964420595.1 uncultured bacterium | reverse complement strand
GTCGGGAGGGATAAATCCTTCTAATCAAGACACCGCCACCTCCCGTAGCAGGTGGAGGAGTATTCATACGAGGTACGATGCCGTCGTTGACGCCAGCAGGGGTTTGTTGACCTGTTAAGGTGTTTGCCAATTGTCTTAAACCGTGTTTAACATCCGATACCCCCAAACCTCGTCCCCGATCTGACCTGTCGAATTCATCGTGCGGGATTCGGGTGGCGCTTGTGGGGGTATCTGCAATTTTTAGGGCAGTTGGAACTTGACATGGACGAGAACGTCAGGTTTTACTGTAATTGGTATTGTAAAATTCAGTCCATCGACGCGGAGACGATCGTGTTAAATCGCCAGCGCTATTTTTATTTTTGGTTTAGCGAGGTTCATCTGGGGTGAGCTTGATTTTGTCATGAGCCTCTAGATGAACCGCAGACGCCACTCTGCGGTATTTTTTTATCCAAGTCGGAGACTATCCATGCACGCGATCGCCATTTATGGGTTTTACGGTTTTTATTTTTGGTTCGGGAGAGTTCCCGGATAGCGCCGTAATGCCCAGATTTATCGCGCTTCCCGGGACGAGGTACGTTCCGGGATTTTTTTTGTTCGATTGTACTGTTTGAATTTTGGAGAACGACCCATGTTAGACGCCAAACTCGCGACTCAACCTCGCAGTGAAGCCACTGTCGTCAACCTGACTCGCGACATCGCCATCGGCGGGAAAGACCTCTTTATTGCCGGGGGACCCTGTTCGGTGGAAAGTTCCGACACGATGGAACAAATCGCCTCCCGTCTGGCAGCAATTCCGTTGCAAGGGTTGCGCGGTGGCGCGTACAAACCCCGGACTTCGCCCTATGCGTTTCAAGGGTCGGGGATTGAAGGATTAGAAATCCTCGCCGATATGCGCCGTCGTTTCGGACTTCCCGTGGTGACGGAGGTGATGGCGATCTCTCAAATCGACACGGTCGCCGAACACGCGGATATGCTGCAAATTGGCAGCCGTAACATGCAAAATTTCGATTTGCTCAGAGCCGTTGGCGAAACCGACAAACCGGTGCTGCTCAAGCGGGGACTGGCGGCGACGATTAAGGAATTTGTCTGTGCTGCCGAATACATTCTGGCGCAGGGTAATTCGCAAGTGGTGCTGTGCGAGCGGGGAATTCGCAGTTTCGACAATTATACTCGTAACGTGTTGGATATCGGTGCTGTGGTGGCGTTGAAGCAATTGACCCACCTTCCGGTAATTGTGGATCCGTCCCATGCGGCGGGGAAACGGGAACTGGTAGCTGGTTTGGCAAAAGCGGCGATCGCATCTGGCGCTGACGGTCTGATTGTGGAGTGTCACGCGCGACCGGACGAGTCGATTTCGGATGCGCGTCAGGCAATTTCCCTCGAAGATATGGAAGCGTTGGTGGCGCAGATTCAACCGATTGCTGAAGCGGTGGGACGGCAAGTTCATCGCCGTCCTCATTTTTCGGTGGTTCAGGGCGATCGGGAGCGATCGGCGTAGGGTTAGAATGGTATCTGTGGGGGCGATCGACCGATTGCTCCCACAATTTTGGAATTCGGGCTTGCACTTTTCTGTCTGCCCGTGTTATATTTCTATACTGTTCCGGTTTGGACGTATAGCTCAGTTGGTTAGAGCGCCACGTTGACATCGTGGAGGTCACTGGTTCGAGTCCAGTTACGTCCATTTTTAATCGCTAATCTGAGATCGGCGCTGTAGGTTTTGCTGTCGATTGACACTTTATTTGTCATCGTTGTCAGATTAGTGTCATCTTGACAAATTAAATG
>CAYQUF010000329.1:0-1903 GCA_964420595.1 uncultured bacterium | reverse complement strand
GACGACCGACTCCCTCGTTGAGCAACATGAGCGTTAAGGAAATGCTGCTGTGGGTTCTGGATTACGGCGATCCAGCACTGTCTACCACCGTATGGCGTAGTCTGCTCACCGATCCAGGTATGGAAATTCGGGAGATTTAGCCGGAAGACGAACTCCTGCTCGCTCGGGCGGGAGTTTCTTCGTTCGAGCCAATCTCTAAGCTTTAAACGATGAAATTTCCTGAATTTTTCCAAACTGCTACTCGAAACCCACCCTTTCCTTACCAAGAACGTCTCGCGACTGGTGAAGCTTTGCCGCTGCTTCTCGATGTACCAACCGGGATTGGTAAAACCGCCGCACTCGTTCTCGCTTGGTTGTGGCGGCGGCAACACTATCGCGATCGCACCCCACGCCGATTGGTCTATTGTCTGCCGATGCGGAGTCTGGTCGAGCAAACGGAGCGATCGATCCACAAATGGCTCGGCAATCTCAACCTGGGCGACACCGTTGAAGTTCACAAACTGATGGGCGGTGCTATCAGCCGAAACTGGGACGATCGCCTCGATCGCGACACCATCTTGGTGGGGACACAAGACCAGCTCCTGTCCAGGGCGCTGAATCGGGGCTATGCCACTAGCCGCTATCGGTGGCCGGTGCATTTCGCGCAACTGAACAACGATTGTCTGTGGGTGATTGACGAAACGCAGTTAATGGGTGCAGGACTGCGGACGACCGCACAACTGCAATGGTTGCGCCAGACTTTTAGAACCTATGGCATTACGCAAACTGTGTGGATGTCTGCCACGCTGGATGCTGACTTGTTGCAGACGGTCGATTATCGCCAGGAGTATGGCGACCTTACTCAGCCGTTTATCTTGACAGAGGCAGACCAGCAGCATCCTACGTTACAACAACGTTTGAATGCCACGAAGTCCCTTGAGTTGGTGGAAGTCACCGTTCCTGCCAAACAGAGCGATCTTCGCAATTACGCTCGCCAACTGACATCAAATATCGTCGAAGCGCATCAATCGGATACGTTGACCTTGGTGGTTTGCAATCGGGTCGATCGCGCTCAGGCGGTATATCGCGAACTCCAGCAGCTTCGGCATAAAGACCAACTCGATACGGAGATCGGACTGATTCACTCGCGATTTCGAGCAGGCGATCGCCAAATGCTCAGCGAACGCTACCTCGACGACAAGCGTCCCTTTCGCGGCATCCTGGTAGCGACGCAGGTGGTCGAAGCTGGAGTTGACATCTCGGCCACCACGTTGTTTACCGAACTTTGTCCCTGGTCGTCTTTCGTTCAGCGCCTCGGGCGCTGCAATCGATATGGTGAAGATGCCGATGCCGTAGTGTATACGATCGATCTCGACGATAAAGCTGCTAGTCCCTATACCGTGGAGTCGATCGAAGAAGCTCGCAGCCTTGTCCAGCAGCTTAAAGAACAACAGGGCAATGCCGGGATTCAATCCCTGAATGCTTTGCTGAAAGACCTATCGGACGATAAGCGACCGCGCCAGCCGCTTGAGGGAATGGTGTTACGCCGTCACGACCTCGTGCAATTGTTCGATACGGCCAGTGACCTCGCCGGTCACGATATCGACATCTCACCGTTTGTCCGAGAAACCGACGATAACGATGTCGAGTTAGCCTGGCGAGATTGGGGGAAAGGTACTCCCTCTGTTGATGCAGATGATGACAATTACGTGGGGAGACTGTACCGCGACGAACTATGCCGGGTTAGCATCGGTCAAGCTCGCAAGTTTCTGAATCAACGAGAGGCTTGGACGTTCGATGCGCTGAACAAGAAATGGCACAAAGTCAGTAGCGGCGATCTCTTTCCGGGGATGACCATATTGCTTCATATGTCAGCAGGTGGGTATTCGTCGGACTTGGGTTTCACCGGCGGGAAAGAGAAAGA
>CAYQUF010000328.1:0-1929 GCA_964420595.1 uncultured bacterium | reverse complement strand
TAACATAAGGAAATAATAGCCGATCGCCCCTAATGTTTTATGAATCCAGTAGACTACCTTCGCATCAGCCTGATCGATCGCTGTAACTTCCGCTGCCAATACTGTATGCCGGAAGGGGCAGAACTCAATTACATCCTGCAACACAACCTGCTGGGTCGCGACGAACTGCTGGCATTCTTGCGCGAAATCTTCATTCCGCTAGGGTTCCGTCGCTTTCGCCTCACCGGGGGAGAACCGTTGCTGCGTCCCGACGTGGTAGAAATCGTCCGAGCCATCGCCGCCTTTCCCGAAACCCAAGACCTCGCCATGACCACCAATGGCTTCTTGCTAGCACCAAAAGCCGAAGCACTCTATCAAGCGGGATTGCGACGGATTAACATCAGTCTCGACTCCCTCGACCCCGACACCTTCGACGCCTTAGCCGGAACTCGCGGACGCAGCCGATGGCAGCAAGTTTGGGATGGAATTCAACAAGCTTATCGAGTCGGATTCAATCCCCTGAAGCTTAACGTGGTCGTGATTCCCGGCGTCAACGATACAGAGATCCTCGACCTCGCCGCACTGACGATCGATCGCCCCTGGCACGTGCGGTTTATCGAATTTATGCCGATTGGTAACGATCGCCTATTTCGCTCGGATGGCTGGATTCCGTCCGAAGAATTGCGCCAGCGCATTCGCCACCGTTGGGGATTAGAAGCATCTAACGTCACGGGAGCCGGTCCGGCTGACGTGTTTAAAATTCCCAACGCCCAGGGAACCTTGGGCTTTATCAGTCAAATGTCAGAATGTTTCTGCGATCGCTGCAATCGGATGCGCCTTTCGGCAGATGGTTGGCTGCGTCCCTGCTTGCTCAACGAAACCGGACAAATCGACCTCAAGGGTCAGTTGCGCGAGGGCGTCCCCCTATCGGCGCTCAAACAGCAAGTTTCCCAGCTTCTCGATGCCAAACCCGAAATTAACTTCAAGCAACGGGAGCGGGGGACTACGGGGGCGTACAGCCGCACCATGTCTCAAATTGGCGGCTAGCGAGGCGATAGAGGATTGGCGGTATAGGAAAGATCGCGCCCAAAGGCGATCGCCGATTCGATCTCCGGCTGCCAATCCCCGCATCGCGATTCCCTCCAATCGGATTCGAGAACGACTAGGCGATTCGAGAGTAGTACTCAACCACGAGGAGTTCGTTGATTTGGAGGGCGACCCATTCGCGTTCGACAATCCCGTTCACCTTACCGACGAGGGTATTTTTGTCGAATTCCAGATGGCTGGGTAAGTGAGCCAAACCGGGGGAGTCGAGATTTTGAGTCACCAGTTGGCGGGACTTGTCGCGATCGCGCACTGCGATAACGTCACCCGGCTTGCACTGGTAGCTGGCAATATTGAGCACGCGACCGTTGACCGTGACGTGACCGTGGTTGACCAGTTGGCGCGCGCCAGGAACCGTCGGTGCCATGGTCATGCGGAACACGGTATTATCCAACCGCATTTCCAGCAATTGCAGCAGCACCAATCCCGTCGATTCGGACGAACGACGTGCTTTTTTCACGTAGCGCAGCAACTGCCGTTCGGTGACGCCGTAGTTATAGCGCAGTTTTTGCTTTTCTTCGAGTCGGATGGCATATTCCGAACGTTTGCGGCGACCTTGTCCGTGCTGTCCTGGCGGATACGACCGCTTGGCAGCTTTACGAGTCAGACCGGGCAAATCGCCCAGACGACGCACGACCCGCAAGCGGGGACCTCGATATCGTGACATATCGTTTTCTCTCTGTCTTTCCTAATTCATTTCAACCCAGACATTCTAGTATAAAGCTCCTGTTGGGGTCATGGCAAAAATTTGGATGGGGAGATAGGGGGAGCGGGAGCAACTAAAGATTCATGGTTACCGCTGTTCTAACCGATTTAAACGGGCGATCGCCTCTTGACCGTCGGGAT
>CAYQUF010000327.1:0-1933 GCA_964420595.1 uncultured bacterium | reverse complement strand
GTCTTGTTCTTGTCTCAAATAATCTTCAATTTGCCGACAGCCATATTCAAATAAACTCAAACCGGACGCTGTAAACGGTGGACTCGTGGGGAAAGGTTTGGAGTAAGGTGCCATCCCGTCGCCACAGTTTGACGGTGGTGTCGGCACCGGAACTGGCTATGAAACGTCTGTCGGGGCTAAAATCAACCCCCAAGGCACCGCCAGGGTGTCCCCGCATCCGGTTGAATTCGTGGCTCCCCTGAATGGCTTGTTCGAGGGTTTGGCGGGTGTGGCGATCCAGTTGCTGGCGAGTTTCAGTAGAGAGAAACCGCAATCGTTTCAGGTTATGTCGTGCTTGGAGTGCTTGCACCAGAGCATCGAGCCGTTGGTTGGAGGCAAAGCTTCCTTGGGAGGCAGCAACAATCGCTCGAACTTCGCTAATGGCAACTTGTCGGTAGGCGACGAAGGTGGCAGATCCCAACCCAATCGCACCCAGTAGGGCAATGCTGAGGACGGCGACGAACTGACGCTGGCGGCGGACGCTCTGTTGCTGGACTGCCAAACGAGCTTCGGTTTCTTCGAGGCGTTGGAGTTCGAGCTGGCGTTGAATGTCTTGTTGTTCGAGTTCTTGGCTGGCGGTGAGATAGCGGTAGTCGAGATCCCCGAGGCTTTTGCGTTGCGTCCAGTCCAATGCTTCTCGTAGTGCCTCGCCGCGCAACAAGCGGGAATTGTCCCGACACTCCGATTCGACCCAGCTTCTGAGTTGAGCGGCGTAAGGACGCAGGTGGTCGAGTTGGCGATCGATCCAGGCGAGATCGAAGACCTGTCGGTAGATGGGGTTTTTGACGCGCAGGTGACCGTTGCGTTTTTCGACAATGCCCGATAGAAGCAATTCGGCTTGGGTGGGAGATTCGTCTGCTTCTACGAATTCTTGTCGGTCTTCGGCTTGCCAGATTTGGCGGTATAGGGCGAGCAATTTGCCGACGCGACGCTCGTCGTACAAGAGGCGATCGCGAATAGTTTTGAGGTGTTCCGGCTCGTCTTGAGTTTCCCAGTTGTTGAGAATGCACTGTCGGACGCGATCGTCTACGAGAGCCTCGGGGGCAATGTCATTTCCGGTTCCCTCGTGGTATAAAACAAGATTGCACAACTTTTGAGTCAGAAACGGCTGTCCCTTCGTCCAGTACAGAATGCGCTCGAATACGGTGTCCGGTTGGGAGGTAATGGTTCCTAATCCCTGGGCGAGCGGTGCGGCTTCGTTTTGGCGAAATCCGTGTAGGGCAATACTTCGACCGATGTTAAAGGGGGTGCGGTTTTTATCGGCGATTAATTCCCCAGGGGTGGTGACGCCAAATAGGGCAAAGGTCAACCGCCGATAATCGGGGGAGTCGGCGCGGTAATTGTAGCAGCTGCGAATTAGGGCAAAGAAGTCGTCGGTGGCAAAGTTGAGGCTGAGGATGGCGTCGATTTCGTCGATGAAGATGGCGATGGGATCGCGGATTTTAACGAGCAACACGGTGTCGATAAAGTCTCTCAGCCGTGCGGCGGGGGGAAGGTCGGGACGATCGCGCCACCACTGTCGCAACTGGGGCAAGCTGATGTTAAGGTGAAATTGCTGGGTAAGAATGGCAGCGATCGCGGCATACCACTGTTGCGCGCTCACTTGTTGGGTGCCGATCGCAGTCAGGTCAATGGCACCGCAACGAATGCCCGCATTCCTCAATCGCGCCATGGCTTGTACCCGCAGGCTCGATTTGCCCATTTGGCGCGCGTTGAACACGTAGCAAAATGTTCCTGCCAGCAGCACCTCAAACAGGTCGTCATCTGCCTGTCGCCGGATGTAAGTTGGCGATTGGGGGGGCAAGCTGCCCCCAACCTGGTAATCCATGAATCCTCGTTATTCAAAATAGCGTCGGTACAATTCGCAACTGGGGACGGCGAACTGCTGTTTGAA
>CAYQUF010000326.1:0-1938 GCA_964420595.1 uncultured bacterium | reverse complement strand
CTAAACCGATTCTCGCGATTCGGGTAGGGCTGAGAGATGCTCTACCCGTCTCCCGATCTCGACTAAGATTGGTTGTGCTGGCGATCGCTCGTTTGACTCGAGAGCTGACGGCGCAACCGAGCCAGCAACCACAACAATCCGATCGCGATCGCCAAACCGATAGCAGTCATAGAGATAGTAGCGCGATCGCCCTGACGCGCAGAAATCGCCACAAACGCCCAAATGAGAACCAGGGGAAACACCGGATCGTCTCGCTGTAAGGTAACAACAGCCCCAATTGCCCCTGCAACCGCTAACATGGCGATCGTCCACACTTGCGGCGACAATCCCCAACCATTCCAGCCAATCGCGTAGAGGGTGGTCGCACCATTGACAATCGTCGCCACGCTAATCCAGCCGAGATAGAGGCTCAGGGGATAGTCGCACAACCACCGCTGTCGTAGCGAAATGCGATCGCCGCCGATATCCAAACGCCAGTAAATCGCAATTAACGAGACTAAGATTGCCAGCATCGCCACAAAAGACAGCACGAATTGCTGGAATTGGAACAAAAACACCCAAACAATTTGAGCCAAACTCGCCACGATTAGCCAGTACCCCATCCGGTGCAAGCGAGGACTGCGGCGTCCGGGAGGTAAAAACTGGTAAATGCCAAATCCAATTAATCCTACGTAGATTAACCCCCAAATGGCAAAAGCGTAATTCGCCGGAATCACCAGTACCCCGGCAAAGGTAGTATTGGCAATATCGCCGATGGTGCGTCCGTTAATGGGAGCGACATTTGCCAAAACGTTGGTTAAAAACGCCGCTAAAATCGCGCTGAGGTTAAAGAATGGTCTGAGAATTTCCCGGTGAATAGATTTGGGAGGTTGTTCCATGCCGATCGCCAAAGCAAAAATTCGATTGATGAATACCCGTGCAAGCACCTTCTCAGTTATAGCCACTTTGACAGACAGTCGCCAGAGTGCCGTCATTCGAGCCATCTAGGTCGCGAAGCGGTCTTTGCACGAAACTTGGAAATTTTACGTGAAAATACAAGCGATCGCGTCTCTCTCCCGATAGAGATTGCGGAAGTCGAGGGGGCGATCGTGTAAGTAATGCTATGACGTTCGGCTCTCATTTGAGTGTAGCGAGGCAATTGGAGGCAGGATGAATCGAAAAGTCCGTTGGATTGTAGGTTTATCGATGGTTGTCGCTGGCACGTTTGGCGGTGCAGAAATCGCTCGCGGCGAAACCGAAACGGCGGAATCGGGGAATGTCCGCGCCGAGGTGTCTTACGTAAAAAACGAGGACGATTGGTGCATGAGCGATATGACCCTGAAGCTGATTCGATCCGGCGAAACGGTCTTGAATAGACCGTTAAATGTCGAGGAGGGATTGGACTGTCGGTTGGTGGACGTCAAAGTTCGCGATTTAAATGGCGATCGCGAGCCGGAAGTTATTGTGGATCTCTATTCGGGAGGAGCGCATTGTTGTTTTTCTTCGTCAATCTATTCCTATCAAGGCGATCGCGACGGCTATGACTCGATAAATTGGTTTTGGGGCAACCTTGAATATGACTTGCGAGACATCGAGGGAGACGGAATCGTAGAATTCAAAACCAGCGACAATCGCTTCGCCTATGCATTCTCCAGCTACGCCGCATCTCGCTTTCCCCCTCAATTTTGGCGCTTTCAAAATGGCGAGATGGTCAATGTGACCGAAAATTATCCCAATCTCGTCTACGGCTACGCCTATCAAATTTGGCAAGAATTTCAAGCCAATGGCGGACAATATAAAGAAGCCGATCGAGCAATTTTAGCCGCCTATTTAGCCAGTAAATACCTATTAGGACAAGGAGCAGACGGTTGGCAGCGCGTGCGACAAGTTTATCAATGGGGCGATCGCGCCGATTTTTTTAGTAACTTGCAAGACTTTCTGCAAGAAACGGGATACGCG
>CAYQUF010000325.1:0-2025 GCA_964420595.1 uncultured bacterium | reverse complement strand
GTATCTTCAACGGTGCCCTTGCTACCAAATCCGTCGTAAGTTCAAATGAAATTCCGGTAAAACTGACTCTCCCGACAGTTCCAGCGGACGGTCTAACACCTCGACCTCTCGTCCGGAACGGTAGACTTCTACCTGCTGCTGTTGGGGATCGATGAGCCATCCCAGTTGCGTGCCATTGTTGAGATATTCCTGCATCTTTTCTTGCAGGGGAAGCAGGCGATCGGAAGGCGATCGCAGTTCGACGACAAAATCGGGACAGATGGGGGGAAAACCGCGACGTTGTTCGGGGGTCAAGGCTTCCCAGCGGGGACGATTCACCCAAGCCGCATCGGGGGAACGAGTCGCACCGTTCGGGAGAATGAATCCACCAGAGGAGTCGAAGACGACCCCTAAGTTTTCGTGGGTTTCAAACCAGCGATCGAGCTGTCCGGTGAGGCTGCTATTTCGTTGGCTGGATTCGCCGCCAGTGGGGGGCATCGCAATCAGTTCTCCCTTAGCTGTCCGTTCTAAGCGTAAGTCGGGATTGGCGGCGGCGAGGGCTTCAAATTGCTCGTGGGTGACGTGAAGAATAGTGGAGGTGGGGATTGCGAGGCTGAGTGTCGATGGCATCGGATCGTTTCGTTGCAGTTGAGACAGATGTTTTTATTGTATCTTTCTCCCCCTAAAAGCAATATCTCCTCTTGGCAGTTGTCTTAAACTTCTGATGCGGTTGCTCGATCCTCATCTATCGCTCGTTTCGGATAAAATGCGATCGCGCGATCGCTGCAAGAATATTTGAAATTTCGCCACATCGTTCGTAACCTTTATGGCTTTGAATTCGAACCAAGACACCTCGATCGCCTTGCAGATAACCAGCCTTCAGTTTGGCAACAATTTGAACGGGATGTTCGCCGTTTCATGGTTTGGTTGCATCAATTGGCAGATACTTTAGAAAAATTTAGAAGAAGTGTAATCGACAAGGCGATCGCCCAATTTTTAACCCCGATTTAACCCCAGATTCGCCGTAAATTTAACCCAAATTCGGGTAAGACATCCTCTCCTGACAGTGCGATCGGACGGTCTAATACTTCTACATCTCGTCCGGAACGATAGATTTCCACTTGTTGCCTTTGGGGGTCAATTAACCATCCAAGCCTCACCCCATTGTCCAGGTATTCCTGCATTTTAGTTTGCAGTCGAGACAGGCGATCCGAAGCAGAACGAAGTTCGGCGACAAAATCGGGACACAGGGGAGGAAAACCGCGACGTTGTTCCAAGGTTAGTGCTTCCCATCGGGGACGACTCACCCAAGCCGCATCGGGAGATAGAGTGGCACCATTGGGGAGAACGAATCCAGTGGAAGAATCGAACGCGATCCCTAAGTCTTCATGGGTTTCAGACCAAATACCAAGCTGGGCAGTTAAGCTCAAATTTCGTTGACCGGTTTCGCCGCCAGTGGGGGGCATCGCAATCAGTTCTCCCTTAGCTGTCCGTTCTAAGCGTAAGTCGGGATTGGCGGCGGCGAGGGCTTCAAATTGCTCGTGGGTGACGTGAAGAATAGTGGAGGTGGGGATTGCGAGGCTGAGTGTCGATGGCATCGGATCGTTTCGTTGCAGTTGAGACAGATGTTTTTATTGTATCTTTCTCCCCCTAAAAGCAATATCTCCTCTTGGCAGTTGTCTTAAACTTCTGATGCGGTTGCTCGATCCTCATCTATCGCTCGTTTCGGATAAAATGCGATCGCGCGATCGTGCCAATTTCTCCAAACCCCAAGCATGGAGACCGACAAACTCTTTTACCGCATCTTCCTGCGCCAACCCGAACTCATTGCGGAATTAGTTCCGGGGATTCCCGCCGATTGCCAATTCGAGTATAGCGCCCCAGTACTCAAAGCACGAGAGCGGCGACTAGATGGCTTGTTGACCCCAGTGGGAGACGACCCCAATTTGCCATTGATATTCCTCGAAGCCCAAATGCAGGGAAATCCGGGCTTCTACCGTCGCTTTTTCGGTCAGGTGTTCCTGTACTTGGAACAGTATGAGGTGA
>CAYQUF010000324.1:0-2053 GCA_964420595.1 uncultured bacterium | reverse complement strand
CTAAAGCGTTGACGACAAACCCGGTCAATCTGCGTCACTCGGGTCGAGCGACCAGTCGTTTTATGACTCTGGCAACTCGAAGCAAGTTGTTTTGCTCGTCGGAGAGCAGGGTAAAGTTATGGGAGAGGGCATAGTGGGATGGCATCCCTTGCGTGAGTTTGATAAATAAGTAATCATAACCGTTGGCGACCAATCCGTAGAGCGATCGCGCCTTGTCAGGTCGTGCCATCATGTAGGCTAATGCTTGCGGAATTGCCTGAATCACGTTGAATCCACCCCGTTTCCCTTCAACCACGACCAGCCAGAAGTCATCTTGCAAGGTTAGGGCATCAATGCGACCTTCGAGGGTAGTCGGACCTGTTTCGGTATCTACCTCTAACGACAGTCGCATCCACTGTTCTCCCCGGATGCGATAGGGCGGATCGCACAGTCCCAGCAAGTTTAATAAGGGCGATACCATGATGATATTGGCGGTTCCCTCGCTAATTTCGCCCTCTGCCAGATAATGCAGATAGCGGTCTTTCAAATGGGCGATCGCATTGACTTCGGTAGCGGTGAGGTCGGGTAAGGTATCGCGCCATTCTGTAAAAAAGTCCGGATCGGGCGATCGCGCTAGATTCAACAATTCGTGGGCGTTGCGCAAGCTCGTGACGGCTTCGGTTACGGCAATGGTTGCCATGGCGACTGGATCTCCCGAACGTCCTTTTTCCCTATTTTTGCATAAACGCCTCGGTTGCAACCGCGTCCCCTACCTCGCGTACTAAGGGAACCCAAACAACAAACCCCGGATCGCTCGATCCGAGGTTTAAGATGAATTATTCAATACCCCCAGGGGAATTCGAATCCCCGTCGCCTCCGTGAAAGGGAGGTGTCCTAGGCCTCTAGACGATGGGGGCGCGTTGTTTGGTTTTCATCACCTTTAATAAACTAACCCATCCGAACAGGGGTGTCAACACTTTTGGCAAAAATTTTTTCAGAGGGCATCGAGCGGCTCGCAGAAGGCGGTTAAAACCCCGACGCAGTGGGCGATCGCGCCGAGGTGGGCGATCTCGTAACCGTGAGTGTTTTGGGTGGGAAAGCTCAAACAGGCGGCGCGAGCCACGTGACCGAATTTCATGGCAATCGACCCGTCGCTGCCAAACCCGCTAATGGCTGCCAGTTGCAGGGGAACCCCGGCTTGCTCGGCGGCGCGTCGCAATTCGGCGTTCAAGCCTTCGTCGTAAATCCCATATCCGTCTTGAGACAGCAGCACCGGAGCGATCCCGTCGGCGATGGGATATTCGGGAGCTAGCGGACAAATTTCGAGGGCGATAACTGCGTCCATGCGATTGCGGTTGGTGAAATACAGCGCCCCCATCGCGCCGACTTCTTCTTTCGCCGAAGCCACTAGATACACGTCCCACGCCGGTTGTTCGACGGTTTCGACCAGGGCGAGCAGAATGGCGACGGAGGCTTTGTTATCGAGGGTGTAGCTGGCGATGTAGTCGTTGAGGCGCACGGGTCGCTTGCGGTGTTTGCCTACCACGACGCGGGTTCCGGGGCGAATTCCGGCGGCGTCTAATTCGGCTTGGGTGCATTTGGTTTCGACCCAGGCGTGTTCCCATTGCAGCGGGAGGTCAGTTTGCAATGCCTTTTGGGGGGATTCGTGGGAGACGTGGCGGGAGCCGAAGCTGAGAATGCCTTGCAGGATGTTGCGATCGCCCAATAAGTCTACCACTCCTTCCCCGTAAACCCAGGGAAAGGCTCCGCCGAGTTTGCGCACTTCCACTCGTCCGTCGGGTCGAACGGTTTTGACGATTGCGCCGATTTCGTCTTTGTGAGCGGTGATGGCGATGGCGCGAACGCGATTTTTGCCGGGAATTCTGGCGATGATATTGCCCGCTTCGTCTTGCCACCGTTCCACTTGTAATTGTTCCAGGCGATGGAGCAAGAAGCGATCGATCTCGTCTTCCGCACCGCTGGGGGAGTGGTGCATGACTAGGGTTTCGATGGTCTCAAACAGGCGATCGTAACTGAGTGGCGGCATAGAGCAAATCAACCAGGGGCGATCGCT
>CAYQUF010000323.1:0-2130 GCA_964420595.1 uncultured bacterium | reverse complement strand
GATTTAGCACGCGGAATTGCCTGGGTTCTCGAAGATCCCCAACGACACCAACACCTGCGCGATCGCGCCCGCCAAAAAGCCGAGAAAGAGTTTACGATGGCAGTGCAAGCCCAACGCTATGCGGATTTATTTACCCGACTGGTGCGATGAACATTTGGCACGTCGAAGCCAAACCATCTCCCCGCGAAACTAACGGACTGAGCAATACAGTCTGGTTGCTGGCGCGAGAACAGGCACAGTTGGGACACCGACTCACCCTAGTTTTGAAAACGCCGCCATCTCCCGAGGCGATCGAGACAGCAAAACAGGCGAGAATCGAGCCAATTTATATCCCGTGGAATCGGTGGGGTTACGATCGCCCCCAATTAGAGCGACAACTGCGCGATCGTCCGCCGGAGTTAGTTCACCTGCACTCCGTTTTTATTCCCAAACTCGCCCACATTGCCCGACACCTGCGCCGCCGTCAAATTCCCTACATCATTACTCCCCACGGTGGCTTAAACTTTCGACGCAACCGCCTGCGCAAAATTGTGTATAGCGAGTTGGTCGAAAAGTCCAGATTTGCCAATGCCGCTGCCATTGCCGTGCTGTCGGCTGGCGAAGCCAGTACCGTCCGTCGCTTCGTCCCGAACTATCGCGGCATCGTGCGTCCGGTCAACAATCCCATTGAAACGACCGACTTCGAAGCCATTCAATGGCAAGGCAACACCGACAGCAAACGAGTCATTTATCTGGGTCGCTTTGATATTCTACAAAAGGGGATCGACATTCTCGTCGAAATTGCCCGCTATCTCCCCGAGGTGGACTTTCACCTGTACGGCACCCAAGAACCCAAAAATAAAGATTGGCTGGTTCGCTTGCAACAGACCCGTTCGCCTAACCTCCAGTTTCATCCCCCCGTTTTCGGTTCTCGCAAAGCTCGACAGCTTGCTGATGCTTGCCTTTACATTCAAACCTCCCGCTGGGAAGGATTTGCCATTTCTATTGCCGAAGCCATGTATTTAGGCGTTCCGTGTGCAGTTGCCGAGAATCTTTACCTCGCCGAACCGTTTCGACACGACGATTTGGGCTTATTATTGCCCCGCGATCCCCAGCAAGCGGCTGCACGTTTAGCGGCTGTTTTCGGCGATCCCGATCGCCTGCATCAGTGGTCGGCGCGATCGCGAGCCTTTGCCCGATCGCACTTTCAACCGCGCGCCGTTGCTCAAGAGTACCTTCAACTATACGAAGAGGTGCTGCGGTTATGAAAATTTTATTGTCTGCCTATGCGTGTCAGCCCGATTTAGGGGGCGAAGAAGGCGTCGGCTGGAACACCGCAGTGGCAATCGCCCAACATCACCAAGTCTGGGTACTCACGCGCACCTATCACCGCCCGGAAATCCGCGAGTTTCTTGCCCGCACGCCCATCCCCAACCTTCACGTCATTTACGTCAATCCCTTCCGACCGAATGACGAACGCAGACCCCGCCGTGCCTGGGCGCAACTGTACTATTATTTCTGGCAAATTGGGGCATACGTCAAAGCGCGATCGCTGCATCGAGAGATTGGGTTCGATCTCGTCCATCACGTCACCCACGTAAAATATTGGTCGCCCAGTTTTGTCAGTTTGCTCCCCGTTCCGTTTTTATGGGGACCCGTCGGGGGTGGCGAGATCGTACCGCTCGCGTTTCGGCAGGATTTGAGCGATCGCGGTCGCCGCCACGAATGCCAGCGAGACATCGCCCATCGGTTGGGAGAATTGGATCCCTTCGTACGCTGGACCGTTCGGCAGGCAACCCTGGCTCTCGCCACCACCCGCGAAACCGCCGAACGCTTGCACCATCTTGGAGTTCGAGACATTCGCATCTTTTCGCAAGTGGGACTGTCGGCGGACGAAATCGAACACCTCGGACGCACGCCCCCGCCGCCAGAGCATCCCATTCGGTTTATTAGTATCGGTCGGCTGCTATCTTGGAAAGGGTTTCATTTGAGTTTGAAAGCCTTCGCGATCGCCCAAATTGACAGCGCGCAGTTATGGATTGTCGGGCACGGCTCCGAAGGCACTCGTCTCAAAGCACTGTCCCGGCAATTGGGCATCGCCGATCGCGTCTGCTTCTGGGGGTATCTACCGCGCGAGCAAACCCTCGCCAA
>CAYQUF010000322.1:0-2136 GCA_964420595.1 uncultured bacterium | reverse complement strand
TTAACGACGATAGCGTAGCAGCAGTTCCTTACCGCGAGTTGACGACACCCCAGCGAGGTGAAGTCGTCCGTACGAGCTATCAATTCCGCAATGCGTTAATTGAAGCGCGCGATGCTTTGGGATTGAGTTAAATAATCGCAATTTGAAATCCCGTGGTAGAGCAGTTCCACGTCTGGCGAGGTACAGCAGAATCTCTCAATTTTGGGAGTTTGCGCCAGATTGATGTACCTCATGAGTCTAGGAAACGCTCTAGCGATCTTTGCTTTGCAAAGTCTTGTCATAAAGTAATTTGCCGGATTTCATCTGATTTGCCAATCAAAACGGTTAGATCCCACTCGACTTCCATCGGGTTAAGTGGGATCTTCTCAATACTGAGGCGTTCTTCCTTAAACAAATTCTCTCTAGCGCTTCGCAAATCGGGTACGATCTGAGACGTTGTTTGCTCCCCTGTGCGATCGCGTGTTGAAACAGTTGCGCCAAAACCGTTGGTTTCCCCCCCTACTGCTCCTCGTTTGGATAGCGGTGGGGTTGGGGTTGCGGTTGGTTCGGCTGACGGCTCGACCCCCGTGGACGGACGAATGCGCCACCCTCGTCTTTAGTCTGGGAAATAGCTTTCTCGGCGTCCCCCTGGATCGTCCCATTTCCGCCGAAACCCTGCTGCACCCCCTACACGTCAATCCCGCTGCGGGGGTGGGAGATGTCGTCGGTCACCTGATGAGCGAAAGTACCCATCCGCCGATTTATTTCGTGTTGGCTCACGGCTGGATGCGGCTGTTTCCCAACGATGGCGATTTGGTCAACTTGTGGGCGGCGCGATCGCTTCCGGCGCTGTTGGGAGTGGCGGCGATTCCCCTGACCTATGGATTCGCGTGGCTGGCATTTCGTTCCCGTCGCATCGCTCAGGTGGCGGCGGCGTTGATGGCGGTGTCGCCGTTTGGCGTATTTTTGGCACGGGAGGCGCGTCACTATACCCTAGCCATTTTATTATTATTGGTGTCGCTGTCGTGTTGGATTGTTGCCGTGCGAGCGTGGCAGCAGCGAACGCCGATTTCGATCCCGACGGCGTTGGTGTGGGTGACGACCAATGCCATTGGCATGGCGGTACACTATTTTTTCAGCCTGGCGATCGCCTCCCAAGCACTGGTATTTTGGATCTTGTGGCTCGGCGACCTGCGACGGGGTACCCGATCCAAACAGCCGACCTTACCGATTTGGCGCGCTCCCTGGCGGCGAATTTACGCGGTGGCGTTGGGGACGGCGGTGGCTGGGTTTGCGTGGTTTCCCGTGTTGCTCGACATTCGCAATTCTCGCCTGACCCAGTGGGTCGCCGATGGAGACGTGCGAGATTTTTCGCCGCTGCTGCGGATGGCGGCGTGGGTGGTGTCGATGCTGTCGATGCTTCCGGTGGATATTCGCGCGTTACCCCTGTGGGGGGTGGTGGCGTCGGGATTGGCGATGCTGGCGTTTGCAATTTGGGTGGGAATCGCGATTTACCGGGGAACGCAGATTTGGCTGCAACGGGAAGACTTGACGTTCCGGGCGATGGGCGGTTATATTCTAGGGGCGACCTTGGTGTTTGCCAGCTTTACCTACGGTTTGGCGAACGATCTCACCCTGGCGTCGCGGTTTAGTTTTGTCTATTTTCCAGTCTTTTTAGTCTTTGTGGCGGCGAGTTTGACGCGGACGTTCGGACAACGCGCTCTGGCTGCAACTATCGCCGT
Source organism: uncultured bacterium (assembly GCA_964420595.1). Classification (GTDB taxonomy): domain Bacteria; phylum Cyanobacteriota; class Cyanobacteriia; order Cyanobacteriales; family Geitlerinemataceae; genus CAYQUF01. The sequence continues at coordinate 415 of CAYQUF010000322.1, read as the reverse complement.
GGGACTGTTGGGAGGCGCAACGATTGCGTGGGATCTGGGATACTTACAACACCACCGCTCCGAACGGCTGGCGCGCTATATCGAGCAAACGTCGCAAGTTCCGATGTTACTGGCAACCACCCACAAGCACCACGGTCAAACGGGTCGGATGATGGGGTTGGCGTGGGAGTTTCGCCAGCGGGAAACGATACCGCCACATCAGTTTTTGCTGGCGCACAAACCGCCACCGGGAGAAATTCCGGCAAACGATCCGGCGCTGTTGTTGAAGCAGACGGTGGAGGCGATGCCCAAGCCGCTAGATGTCTGGGCGATCGATTTTCACGCTCCTTTAATTATTGACGAGGGGGGAGAGTGTGTCAAGTACGAGGGCGATCGCCCCGATTTTAATGGCTATCGCTATCGATTGTATCGCTGT
>CAYQUF010000321.1:0-2251 GCA_964420595.1 uncultured bacterium | reverse complement strand
CCGACACGAGCGATCCATCTCCAGAGGGGAAAACGCTAAAGCGTTTACTACAAACCTTAATTCTTTCAACAGACAGATGAAGCGATGGGGGGTTCGTTGCTCTAATGAAAAGTAGTAGCAACGTCTGAGTCTTCCAGCTAGCGTTGCAGTTTGTAGCAACTCATCCATCAGCTCGATCTATGCGTATTATCTCCGCCGAAGAACTCAAGACCCTTCTGAAACAACCGAAGAATACTTGCGTTTCGATTTATATGAACGCTCATCGAGCGGGATACGAAGTGCGACAAGATCCGATTCGCTTCAAGAATTTAGTCGAGGACGCTCGGGATCGCTTGGTCGAGGGAGGAATGCGCCGTCCGGATGCCGAGTCGTTGCTACAGCCTGCGATGAATCTACTGCAAAACGAGCGGTTCTGGCGCTACCAAGATAACGGCTTGGCGGTGTTTGTCTCGCCAGAATGGTTCCGCTACTACCGCGTCCCGCTGGAGTTTGATGAATTGGTCGTGACGAGCGATCGCTTTCACGTGAAGCCGTTGATGCCTCTGTTGGCGGAAGATGGCAAGTTCTACATTCTCGCCATTAGCAAGGATCGCACTCGCTTGCTGCAAGGCAGTCAGAGCAGCGTTAGCGAACTGGATCTCGACAATATCGATAATATTCCGCAAGGGATGGCGGATGCCCTTCGCTACGACGAGGTGGAGAAACAGGTACAATTCCATACCGAAACCACAGGCGCACCGGGCGGACTTACGGCACCCGCAGGCGGTCGTCAGGCAATGTTTCACGGTCAGGGATCGGTGAAGGAAGATCGCAAAGAGCCTATCCTGCGGTATTTCCAACAGGTCGATAATGGATTGAGAGACTTTCTTCAGGATGAATCGGTGCCGCTAATGGTGGCGGCGGTGGACTATTTGCATCCGCTCTACCAACAAGCCAATCGCTACACGAATTTGATTCCCGAAGGCATTGTTGGCAATCCCGATTTGCTGCGACCGGAGGAGTTGCACCAGCAAGCGTTGGAGATTTTGCAACCGTATTTCGATCGCTCTCGGGAAGAGTCGATGAATCTCTATCACGAGTTGGTCGGAACTGGCAAAACTTCTAATCGAGTCGATCGCGTGGTACCGGCGGCTTACAACCAACGGATCGATCGCCTGTTTGTGGCGCGCGATCGCCATCAGTGGGGTCTATTTGACCCGCAATCGAACCAAGTCCAGCTCCACGAGGCGCAGGAACTGGGAGACGAGGATTTGCTCGATTTTGCGGCTGCCCATACCTTTCTCAATAATGGTTTGGTCTACGCGATTGAAGCGGATAAAATGCCTGAGGATTCCATGCTGGCGGCGGTATTGCGCTTCTAGATAGTCGGGATCCAAAGGGCGATGCGACTGGGGTAGGTCGATGACCTGCCTCGGTTTATTTTCTTAAAATAAGACTAGATGTTGGTAGCTGGATTGGGAATGCACAAACTCGAACGACTTCAGGGGCTATTTCGCGAAATGGATCGGGCGTTAATCGCCTATTCGGGCGGAATTGACAGTACGCTGGTGGCGAAAGTGGCGTACGATGTCCTCGGCGATCGCGCTTTAGCAGTGACTGCGGTGTCGCCGTCGCTGTTACCTGAAGATTTAGAGGACGCGCGGGTTCAAGCAGCCGCGATCGGAATTCCCCACGAGGAAGTGAAGACCGGGGAGATGGACAATCCCAACTATACGTCCAATCCGGTCAATCGCTGCTATTTCTGCAAGAGCGAACTCCACGATACCCTCAAACCCCTGGCGCTGCAACGGGGCTATCCTTATGTTGTCGATGGGGTGAATGCGGACGATTTGCAAGACTATCGCCCTGGCATTCAAGCGGCAAAGGAACGCGGGGCGCGATCGCCTTTAGCGGAGGTGGGGATTAGCAAGGCGGACGTGCGAGAACTGTCGAAGCAACTTGGTTTGCCCTGGTGGGACAAGCCGTCTCAACCCTGTCTGTCGTCTCGCTTTCCCTACGGCGAGGAAATTACCGTGGCGAAGTTGCAGCGGGTAGGTCGAGCGGAAATTTACTTGCGTCGCCTGGGTTGGCAGAATTTGCGGGTGCGATCTGAAGGGGAAACGGCGCGGATTGAGTTGCCGAGCGATCGGATTCGGGAGTTCGTGCTGACGATGGATCTCTCGCAGGTGGTGGCGAAGTTACAGGAGTTGGGTTTTCTCTACGTGACGCTGGATTTGGAAGGCTATCGCAGCGGGAAGTTGAATCGGGTGTT
>CAYQUF010000320.1:0-2440 GCA_964420595.1 uncultured bacterium | reverse complement strand
CGCCGAGGAGCGAGGTTCGTCCAGGCTGCAACCGGTCAAGCCAACCAGACTGGCGGCGAGAAGTAAGGCAGAAAGCCGGGAGTTGCGATTAAACACGGTCATCGGGTCGTTGGGTGGTAGGACAATCGGGACAAAACGGTAACAAAATACTAACGCAAGGTCAGATCCGACTGGAGGGTCAGATCTAAGTCGGTGTCGGCGTCAACGACCACGACTTCGACGCTGTCGCGATCTAAAATTAGGCTCGACGCGGCTCCTAGTCCAGCACCGAGAAGAACTTCGCCTAAATCGATATCGCCGGTAATTTCGGCAATGGCGGCGGCTGCGGCGGCTCCAATGGCGGCTTTCTTCAATACGTCGCCAGTATCGGCTCCTTTGCGGATGGTTTCGGTGTCGGTGATGGGATTAGAAGTGGCATCGATCGCCATTGGGGTGCGTCCGGGGGGTATGATGGTGTCGGCGACGAATTGCGAGCCACCGTCTGCCGGTTGCAGTTGTCCGGAGATTTCGCTTCCGGCGGGAATCAGGATGGTGCCGAGGCGAGAGGTGACGTTGCGCGCGACTTTCACCGTCAGCGGCATGGTTTCGTCCGGCACGAGCACGATTTTCTCGGCGTCGTCGTAGATGGCGGGAATCTCGCTTCCGGCGGGAATGACGAGGCGATCGCGTTGTGGGGTTGGCGTGGAACGGAATTGCGCGACGGCGACGTCTGGCGTGGCGAGGGGAATAGCGGCACTCGCTGCCGTGCCTAGAATTAGACTGAAGACAGCAATGCTGCGTTGTTGAAGTGTGTATGACATGGATCGTTCTCCTGACGAACCTATCTACAACGTACAGACGCTTGAAGCGGCGATCGGGTTTCGCTGCGGTTAATTGCGCGATCGCAAATTATCGATGTTCTGCTCCCAGTGCGCGCCATCGAAGGGTTTGATGTCTAACTGCGACAGAATATTGTTGTCGAGACAGCGAGCGTTGACGTCGTAACAGTCGGGGTGCGATCGCGGGCGGTAGAATGGGTGAATCCCGCAGGTGCGGCAAAAATGGTGTTTGGCAATCCCCGTGTTAAAGGTATAGGTGGCTAACGAGTCCTCCCCTTGCAGCAGCGTAAAGCGATCGGGCGGTACAATTAGGTGAACGAAGCCTTTTTTGGTACAAATCGAGCAATTGCACTCGATAGCTTCGAGGCGATCGATCTCGATGCGAAACCGGATTGCGCCGCAGTGACAGCCGCCTTCGTAGGTCGTCGGTTGCATGGTTTCCATTAGAATTAGGTTGGCGATCGAGTTCGATAGAATCTTACCCGCATTTTAATGAAACTGCTGATTAGTAATGACGATGGCATTTTTGCGCCGGGACTGCGCGCGTTAGCAAACGCTTTAGCCGAAGCAGGACACGCAGTGACCGTGGTGGCGCCGGATCGAGAGCGGTCTGCAACCGGTCACAGCCTCACCCTCCACCAACCCATTCGCGCCGAATTGGTCGAATCCGTATTTCACCCGGACATTCAAGCCTGGTCCTGTTCCGGGACGCCGTCGGATTGCGTCAAATTAGCGCTGGGTGCGTTACTCGACGCTCCCCCGGATTACGTTCTCTCGGGAATCAATCAAGGGTCGAATGTCGGCACGGATATCCTGTATTCGGGGACAGTTTCGGCGGCGATGGAAGGCGTTATCGAGGGGATTCCCAGCGTGGCGTTGAGTCTGACCAGTTTTTCGTCCCAGGAGTTTCAACCCGCTGCGGTATTTGCCAAGACGTTAATGGCGCGATTGGCGGAAAATCCCCTGTCGCGGGTGATGTTGTTAAACGTGAATATTCCGGCGGTCCCGCAATCCGAGATTGTTGGGGTGCAACTGACTCGTCAGGGGGTGCGCCGCTATACGGATATGTTTCAAAAACGGGTCGATCCGCGCGGGAAGACTTATTATTGGTTGGCGGGGGAAGTGTTGGAGGATGTGGAAGAGGCGATCGATCCTCAGCTTCCGCAGGATTTACCGACGGACGTGCGCGCGATTCGCGACAATTATATTACGGTGACGCCGTTGCAATACAATTTGACGTGCGTGGCGGGGGTGGATGCGCTGCGGAATGGAGATTTTAAGGTTTTGAAGGATTTGTAGGGCGATCGGAATGGGAAATGTTGAGTTTTGTAACGGTTTGCGCGGATGGGTAGGTGTTTGAAACAGATGGTGGGAAAAATCGGCTGGAGTGCTGATGGGGTCTAGGTTTGGGGCGATCGCACCTGAAAGGAGATCCGCGCAATTGCTGAAAGGCTTGTTAGATAAGGGTTTTGGAGATTTTCGAGGGAGCGGGAATTGTGTTTTTGGGGCGATCGATGCTATTCTTTGAGACATCCGCGCAATTGAACCTTGAAAACTGCATAGTGCATGGGTTGCAGAGGGGGCAGTCTAAATCCACTCAAATCCCTTTTAGGGATTGAAAC
>CAYQUF010000319.1:0-2468 GCA_964420595.1 uncultured bacterium | reverse complement strand
TCCTGGCTAAATTTTGGGAATTTTGTAGCCATATCTTTTTCTTAATTGCTCGCTCCGATCCCGATTAGTTGAGGATTCGCGCTAGAAACGTGTTTATTAAGGCAAGGATAGCGATTTTGGTCGAGCAATTCAAGTCATTTTTGAGAGGCGATCGCCTCTAATTCGAAGCAATCCAGGTTTCGACCCGCTGCAAGGCGTTTTGCCAGACGGCATAACCGCGAGGGTTGAGGTGCAAGCCGTCGGTGGTGAAATTGGCGTGTAAACTGCCCCGTTCGTCGCTAAACTGCGCGTGCAGGTCGAGATAGCCAGCCCCTTCCCGTCGGGCGATCGCGGCAATTTGGCGATTGAGGGTTCGAATGCGGTGGTTGGAAATGGAGTCCCACCGGGTCGGGAGGATCGATTGCACGATGACGCGCGCTTGGGGATGGTCTTGGCGCAGGCGGCGGACGATTTGGTGCAGGTTAGCCAAAATTTCGCGATCGCTCTTGCCCAGTTTGAGATCGTTAATCCCTGCCATGAGATAAATCGTATCGGGTCGAGTTTGAGCCAGGGCAGACAGGCGGTTGAGAATGCCCTCAGTCGTATCGCCGGAAATCCCTTGATTGAGCCACAACCGATCTTGAGGCAAGCGATCGGGCGGGATCCATAAGCTAAGGGAATCGCCCACAATTGCCGACAAGCGGTTGGATCCCTGACCGGCAGCCACTGCCCGTGCTTCGAGTGCCAGCAGGCGTTTCCACTGTTCGTAAGTAGGTTGTTCCGTCGCGTGCGCCCAAGACGACCAAAAACTGTGGGGAGGCACTCGGGTATAAATGCGACCGGCTTGCAGGGCGCTCAATCGCTGTCGGTAGAGCTGAGGACCCGATGCTGGGGCGAGATTGGCTTCAGGGGAGGGTTGAGACGATCGCGCGGGCGCAACGGGCAAATATCGCGACGCAGAGGGCAATGGCGGCAACTGCAATTGAGCTAGCCTCGCCATCAGGGGAGTGCTAGATTCGGGCGGACTCGTCCGAACCGTCGCCGAGGCAGAGGGATCCACAGGCGATCGCATTGAAGCCAACCGTTCGGGTAAAGGCTGCGGGCTTGGAGGCGAGGCAGTATCTGAAGCTGGCAGGGCGAATAATCCAGCCACCAAGGTTAAAGGATCGCTCATGGGCGTAGGACTCCATCCACTTCTGCCATACCTTTCACGCCCTGGGCGATCGAGATCGGGATAGTCCCGAGCACTCCCCCGAGAAATGAACTTTTCTAAAGCTCGTTAACAATTGTGAGACTAAGCTACCCCTCCTTGCCTAGAATATGAGCTTAAGTATCTTCTACAAATTTGGAAGGAGAGAGGAAAACCCCTATGACAGATGCCAGAAACATGGAAATGGTGATGCCCTACCAAGGCGATCCCCAAATCGGTCACCTATCCACGCCGATTAGCGACTCTGCCTTTACCCGAGCCTTTATCGGCAACCTACCTGCCTACCGCAAAGGTCTATCTCCCTTACTGCGCGGACTCGAAATCGGCATGGCCCACGGCTATTTCGTCATCGGTCCCTGGGTCGAACTCGGTCCCTTACGCGATTCCGACTATGCAGCGCTCGGTGGTTTAATCTCGGGCATGTCTTTGATTTTGGTGGCAACCGCTTGCTTAGCCGCATACGGTCTGGTTTCCTTCGGCGGGGAAAATCCCGAAGGTGCCTCGCCTCTACAAACGTCTGAAGGTTGGAGCCAATTTGCCGGTGGTTTCTTCATTGGCGGAATGGGAAGTGCGTTCGTCGCCTACTTCCTCCTCTCCAACTTCGAGACCATCGACGCCATTTTTCGCGGATTCGTCAATAACTACTAATTCGCGCCCCGGGCGATCGTTGAGACTCTAGATTTCCATTCGAGTCTACTTTTCTCCTAGGTCACTCCGACTGCAACGGCTTGGGTCCGGATGCGATCGCATTCGGACCTTTTTCTGTTTTGTTAAGAATCGTTAGATCTGAACCACTCGCGCCCGAGCTACAGTAATATCCTCTACAAACCCTGTAAATTTCAGATAGGAGTCCTTTAATATGACAGGCGCATACGCAGCTTCTTGGTTACCTTGGATCTTGATTCCCGTGGTTTGCTGGCTCATGCCACCTGTCCTCATGGGTCTGCTGTTTATTTACATTGAAGGCGACTCTTAATCCAAACCACGATTCACAAGTGGTCGTTCGATAATATCCCCCACAACTTCATCCAGTTACGGACGTGTTGTGGGGGATATTGTATTTGTGCCTACTTAACTAATGACCAACGAAAAACTCCCCCACCGAAAGGCAGGGGAGTTCAAAGGATTAATCAGCTAGCTAACTGGCTAGGTCAACCAAACTTGCTCGCCGTCGAAGCAATCAAGAACGCCGCATAGGTCAAGATAAAGCCCACCGTAAAGTGTGCCAATCCCACCAGACGTCCTTGCACGATCGACATCGCCACCGGCTTGTCCTTCC
>CAYQUF010000318.1:0-2478 GCA_964420595.1 uncultured bacterium | reverse complement strand
ACTACGAACGGGGAGTTTAAGTTGGGTTTGATAGTTCCTCCAACGTCCAACTCCGATCTTCGGAGAGTTCCAAGATTAAGTGATGGTATTGTCTCAATGTGGGTCGGTGTCCGACGCTGATATAGGTGGTTTGGGTGGCTTGCAAATTTTGGTAGAGCCGTTCTTCGTTTTGAATGTCTAACGCACTGGTGGCTTCATCTAAAATCGCGTAAGGCGGATCGTTGATTAACAATCGCGCAAAGGTGAGCCGTTGTTGTTCGCCGAGAGATAGCACTTCCGACCAGTTTTCTCGCGCGTCTAACCCACCAAATCGTTCGGCTAGGTCGGGAAGATTGACTTGTTCTAAAATATGGTGCAATTTGTCGTCTTTAATGTTACTGTCGCCGTGGGGATAGAGGAGTTGGTCGCGTAAAGTTCCCAGAATTGTATAGGGTTTTTGAGGGAGGAATAATATCTGCTCCAGTGGCGGACGCGCGATCGCTCCTTTTCCGGATTTCCATAATTGCGCGATCGCTCGGAGTAGCGAACTTTTCCCGCAACCGCTAGGACCGACAACCAATAAACCAACCTGTGGCGGAACTTCGAGGGTTAAATCTTTAACCAGGGTTTTCTGGTAATTCGGCGTTTGTAAGGTGAGGTGTTCGATCGCAATTCTATCGCTCGTTTTGGTTTCAATTACGGGTGCTTCCGTCTCTTCAGAATCCCGCTGTTCTAAATAACCGAAAAAGTCGTACAGTCGCTCGACCCCTGCACCGAAGTTGGTCAGGGAATCGAGGCGATCGACAATAATGTTGAGCGAGAAAAATACGCGCAAAAATGCACCTTGCGCTTCGGTGATCTTTCCCACCTCTAAGTCGCCAGAAAAGACCGAACCCGCCAGCACGACTGGAGGAATGATATAGGGAATGAATTCGTAGAAATTTTTGAGGTTGTTTAAGCTAAATTCCCAGAAAATTAGGCGCTTGAAATTCGCAAACGCCTCCATAAACAAATCTTTGACTTGAGCCGATTCTTGTTCCTCGCCGCGATAAAAGGCGATGGACTCGGAGTTTTCCCGAATCCGAATTAAACCAAATCGGAAGTTCGCTTCCTTTTTCAATTGCTCGAAGTTGAGGCGCACCAACGGTTTACCGAATACAAATGTCGCCAGGATACTTCCAACGATCGCGTAGACGAGCAAAAACGATACCAGCGGTTTAGAAATCGTCCACAACACCGTACTGAACGCAATTACCTGCAATAACGATTGCACGATCAGCAGTAAAAACCGCAGGGAATCGACCGTGAAACTTTTAATATCTTGAGAAATCCGCTGGTCGGGGTTGTCGATATCGGTGGGGGTGTGGTTGAGGTCGTAATAGGCGCGATCGCCAAAATAGCGATCCAAAAAACTACCCGTCAGCCATCGCCGCCACATCAACCCGAGGCGATCGCGCAGGTAATTGTTTCCCGCAAATAATGGCGCGTAGATGGTTAAAATTCCTAGAAAAATCCAGACCGTGCGCCAAAATCTATCTGGATTGCGTTCGGATAGAGAACTAATCAATTCGCCGCGTTCGGTATTGAGCAAAACGCTCAACCCCGTATACGCCAGCAAAATTACTACCAATAACAGCAGCAGTCCTCTGGCTTTCCATTTTTCCTCGCTAAACCAATAGGGTTTGGCAATCTGCCAAAATCGTTGGAATATCCTAAAGTTCAAGCGTTGCATTAGTTTCGCCAATTCTGTTTTTACCCAATAAAAATGGGAATCGGGAGGCTATCCCCATTCCCAAACCTCGATTTGGGGGATACGATTTAGCTAGGATAAAGCATAATCGTCTCGTTCGGTTCGACCACGACGACGCGATCGGCGGTCACATTACCAACACCAGCACCCGCAGCAGCACCGCCAACAATTTCTTCAACGTCGGCGTCGCCGAAGATCTCGCCGAGTAAGGTTCCCGCAGCAGCACCAATCGCCGCGTCTTCTGCGACGGAGCCACCGGAGGTATCGCGAGGGTCTTTCACTTCTGGAAGTGCTTCGGAGACCGCATCGAGGCTGTAGCGTCTCCCGTCGATGAGTGCATCGGTCGCCACGTAACGCAATCCTTCTTTACCGGGTGCGGGGTCGTAATACCCTTCGATGACCGAACCAGCGGGAATGTAGAGGTCGCCGATTCTGGTGTCGTTTTCAACGATCAGATCGTAGCTGTAGGTGCGATCGCTATTGAGATAAAGGGTCTGCTCCTGTGCGTTTTCGGCGCGAATCACCCGTTGTTGCGCCACCACTGCTTCCGATTGAGTTTGCGCGCGTGCGGGTAAACTGGTTACTAGCGGCGTCACGCCAGCAATGGCGGCTGTTGCAATGGCGGAAGTGGCGCGACGTGCGAGTTTTGCATGAAACACCATAATCTCTAGTCCTCCTACGAGTCCTACATTTCTAGGATGGCGCAGGAGGATGGGATCCAACCTCCCCTAGAAGTTAGAAATTGGGGG
>CAYQUF010000317.1:0-2574 GCA_964420595.1 uncultured bacterium | reverse complement strand
TAGGTTTATTTATCTCGAATTTATTGATGATTGTATCGATCCGATACGGGGTTTCATGGGAGGACTTGGAGACTAAGCCCCTACAATTTACCTTCTCTTATGGGTTGAGAATCTTGCCACGCGCCAATTACATTTCCCTGCATTAGCGACGCGATCCCCCGCAATACTTGTAATTCCGGTAAATTTGGAGCTATTTCAAAGGCAGGTTTCAGGGCAGTTTTTGCTGCGTGGGGATGGAAGTCGTAGAGATTCACAAAGGCGAGATAGGCATGGGCATAGGGATTGTTGTTATCCAGTTTTGCCACTTTTTCAAATGCCGAAATCGCGCCATCGGCATCTTTTTGCAAGACATTTGCCAATCCCAACGCATACGCCAATTCTACTTGGTTGGGATTTTGTTGCAAGCGATATTCCAACATTGTTTCGGCTTGAACCGTGTAATCTTGAATCGGATCGTATTGGTTGATGCGTCCGATTTCTTCAAACACGGGGGCGATCGCATCTATCCCTTGAGGCAGCACTTTCGCAAATTGTCGCAGTTGCGTTATCCAGTCTAATTCGGGGGCGGGAGGTGGGGCGGCGTTGGGGTCGATTTGAATTGTCGTTGGCGATAGATTAACGGGTGCGGTTTCTCCAGTTTTGCGGTTGAGATAGGTGGCTTCTAAAGTATAGGTTCCCGCTGCTGTATTCTGAGGGGGAAACATGGCGGTACGCTCGCTGACGGCGAACTGTGCTGCGCCTGCGGGAGAATTGGGGCGATCCAGTAGCGTTCCCTTGGCGATGGCGCGATCGTGCAACCAAGCGAGCTGACCCGTATCCTGCCGTTTCCACGATAGCAACACCAACCCCGGCTGCAACTGTTCCCAGCTCCCCGTCCACTGGTAATTCACCGGAACTGGATGTCCGGGGGGAACGCGAGGGGGAACGGAAACCTGGAGTTGCAAGGGCGCGGATTCGGAGACTTCGCCAGTGGCTCGAACGCCCACGAAGGGGTCGCGACGGCGATAGAGGTTCAGGGTGCTGCGATCCGGGAGCGTCCAACTGCGGTGCAATTGAAATTGTCCGCCCTGTTCGACAGTTTGCACCATCGCCGCTTGAGCTTCCGTGGGAACCGATCCCTGGTTGCCGGTTTTGGTCAGAAACCAAGAAAGCGATCGCGCATCTTGTGCTACATTCTCCAAATCCACTCCAACCTGGCGTCCGTAAACCCGAAATTCGGCAAGTGCGCCGTAATAATTGACATTGTGCTGGTTGATCGTTGGCGTGGAGGGGAGGACGCCGAGGGTGGATCGCCGATACGGTTGCGCTTCGACAATGGCAGCAATCACCTCGCGATGGGGGAAGGGAACGCCGACGTAAGCGGGATGGGCGGTTAACGATCGCGCCGGGGTCGGATCCGTGGTGGGAGCGAGATTGGCAACGCACAGGGCGATCGCAATTCCGACGGTTCCCCACCGCACGCGCCTTCCCCAGCGTCCCTGCCAGATGTGGAGACCATAGGCTAACCATAAGGCAACGACGGGGAGGTAGGGGAGGACGTAGCGAAAGTCTTTGTTGATATTCAGCGAACAGAAGACATACGCTCCGACCCAGAAAATTGCCAGCCAGCGCAGGTTTTGCCCGTCGGCGGGCGGTAGCGAGACGTTTGCCCGAAGCCCCTTAAATCGCCGTTTGACGAGCCAGAGCAGCAATCCGGCGATCGGAACCAAAAGGAGCGGAATCGAGACGTGGTGGGGCAGCAAACCGGGGTAGAACGTCCACGCGGCAAGGGAATGCAGGGGCGGATCTCCCTCGGCGATCGCGGAATCGACGGTGGCTCGCTTGCTGGCGGTTAACACGATCAGCCAGTTGGTGCGATACCACGGCACCCAAATCGGCAAAGACAGGCACAGTGCCACCAAGAGCTGTCCCAGGCGGTGCCAATGGCGGTGGCGGATGGCGGTGGCGGCGACCCAGGTTATCGGGACGATGAGGAATAATACGGCGGTCTGTTTGACCATGAAGGCGACCCCCACGGACGCCCCAAAGGCGATCGCCCACAGCCAACGCCGAGTCAGGGTTTGGGCAAATCGCCAGGCGGTGAGGCAGAAGAAGGCAAGGGTGACGGCGGTGGTGAGGGGATAGTCGAGGAGGAAATCCAGGCGAACCCGATACAGTCCGGGGAACAGCAGGCACAGTAGAGCCGCCCACACTCCGATGGTACGGTTGAATAGAATTGCGCCCAATCCGTAGACGGATGCTAGCAGGACGGCACTGTAGAGCAGGTTGACCGCTGTGGCGCGATCGCTTCCGGTGCCGAGCAGGTTGAGAATGGGGACGGTGGAGAGGTAGGTCAGCGGCGGAATTTTGGAGGAGAGCAACCACAGTTGCGTCCACCACGGGCTGGAGAACCAATGGGGATCTTGCAGGGCGTTCCAGTAATTGAGGGCGCCGGTGAGATAGTCGGCGGGATCCCAGGACGGAACGGCGCGATCGATCGCAAACCAGAGGCGATCCGCGATCGCGCCGCACAGCCAAATGATTCCCAAGCTCCATGCTGCTTTGAGGCGATCGCTTTGGCTCAATTTTGCTCCT
>CAYQUF010000316.1:0-2581 GCA_964420595.1 uncultured bacterium | reverse complement strand
AAAGCGCGAATGACGCTTCGCGTTCATTCGTAGGATGCGCGGCGGTTTTGCTCAAACCCCTCTAACATCCCGTAAGTACACCAAATCGCCATCGCGCGCAGATAGTACCCCGCGCGGAACGTGCGAGCCGCCGTAATCGCCTCGGGAGTGCGAAATTGCAAGCCATTATCGTAAATTTGCCGCACCACCGCCTCCGTCATCTCCAACGCCTCGGCTCTCATTCCCATTTGGATTAAAAACGCTGCAATTCCAAAATTAATTCCCGTCCACACCTCTAACGGATGGGTCGCATTTGGGTCTTCCGGAGAGCCATCCAGTCGCACCCCATTCGCCGCACCGAGGGGAACCGGCAAATTTTGATTGAATTTGACAAAACATGCCTCATACACCGTTTTCAGGGCAGATAAGGCGCGATCGCGATCTACGATATCCGGCAAATCCAGCAATCGCGCGTAAAACTGACCGCACAACTGATCCGCCATCACCACATCCGAACCGCTTTCGCTGTCGAGGCGATAGTATTGTCCGTTCCACAGCGTTTCCTCGTAAACCGGTTGCGCGCGATCGAACCATTCCCGGTAAATTGGAATCATCTCCTCCGGCGGCGGTGCAGTAATTTCCGGCGTCGGCGAGGGTAAATTGAAATCTGGGGGACGGGGATTGTCCTGTAAAATTTCTCCCATCGCGATCGCAGCTTGTAACGCCGCCAGCCACAACCCGCCACAATACGCACTCACGCCGCGCAATTGCCAGTCGTCGAACGTCTGATCCGGCGCGCCGCCATTTTCCGGAATCCCGTCGCCGTCGGCGTCGAACGTTTTGAGATAATCGAGCGCCTTCACCACACTCGGCCAGCAATCCCACAAAAACTCGTAATCCTCGGCTCCCGTGAGGCGAAAATCGCGGTATACCTGCAAGACAAAATCGCAAGGCAAATCCTTCCATAAATTGCAATCTTGATAGCTGGTATAGTTAGTTTGCTCCCACGGATGTTCGTTCGGCGCGCCTAAATCGTGAGGGGTTGCATCCTTAGCTTTGCGAATCGCACTGGCTTGGTTGTAACCAATGGTACGCGGCGTCTCGTCGTGGGTGGGAATGGCTCGCGCAAAGGCTCGCATCACCGATTTTTCCAACTGCGGCCATAACATCAGCAATGCGAAAGATCCGTACAGCCGCACGTCCAAACTTTCGTACCAGCGATAGTCGAAACTTTCGAGAACGCCGAATAGTCCCTTTGGCGCGTAAGGACTCACCGCCGTCCACACGGTTCCGCCGCTGGTGAGGTCGTAGAGTTCGTTAAACAATGCCATCTTGAACCAGCCGGGTAAATCTTCCCGTTCTAAGATGGGTTGTTGCCATTCGATAATCTTGTCTTTCCACGCATCGGAATGTTTCAGCGTGGTGCGTACCATCGACCAAACATTTCGACCGTCCCGTCCGAAAAAGTCGGTGTAGCGGCGATAGTATTTCACCCCAGAAGCGAACTCGGTAATTGGCAAATCCCACGCTAGGATAAACGGAATTTTTCGGGTGCGACCGGGTCTAACTGTAAACCGAACGGCGATGGCGCTGCCAATTTGCTCTCCGGCGTCGGCGGGAGTTTCGTTAATTTCATCGGCGAGGGAACCGTCTTTGGCAAAATCCGACCAGAGATCTTCCCCATCTCCGGCGGGATTCCAGCGATTGTGATAGAAGATTTCGACGCTGGGATTGGACACTGTGGCGATCGCAATTTGTCCGTCCCCTTCCTCCATTTCCTCGTCTAAACTCAACCGAGTCATCACGCAACCGACCCGGAAGAAATCCTCGATATAGCGATTGAAATTATTGGTACTTTCGCCCCAGCGAGGTTGGTATTCGTACACCGGCGAACCGTCATCCCGCACGGTCACTTCGGGAGATTTAATCGCGTTGGTAAACCATCCCACTACGTTTTGCCAACTGAGGAGAATGCTGAGGGTAATGGGTTCGTCGGTAGGGTTGTGCGCCGTCCACTCGAAAATGGCGAGGGGATAGCTGGTTTCTTGATAGTTTCCCGGCAGAATTGGGGAAAATTGCTCGCAGGTGAGTTCGGCGCGGAACACGTCGTTGTAGGTGAACCAACTGCGCGGATATAGGGCGTGATAGGTTCCCGTCGATTGACCCTCCCGTTCGGCAGGATACCACGACCACGCCGACAGGGTGCCGTCTTCTGGCGGTTCGGTACACATGGCGTAGGCTTGGGAGTTGCCTGCGGCTTGTTCGTAAACGCTAAACTGGCAGGCGGGGATGTTGCGAAAGACGCGATCGCCTCCGTCGAGGTGCCACAGGTTGAAATCGCCGCGATGGGAACGACCGATGCACCCCGCACCAAAGCCGCCAAGGGGCATTCCGTGCCAGGGACCGTCGTCGAGGTTGCTGGCGTAGCGAACGGTGTAGGGATTGTCCCAACCGAGTCCGATGGGACGAGTCCAGGTATGGGGGGGAATGTCGGGACGAGAGCGTTTGGCAATCATGTTGTCGATTGTATCGGAGAATGACTTCGGAATTGCGCGATTTGTGTCGGCAAATCTTGAGTTTGGGCAGGGCAATCGCATACTTC
>CAYQUF010000315.1:0-2610 GCA_964420595.1 uncultured bacterium | reverse complement strand
AAATTGAGTCTGTCACTATGAATTAATTGGACGGTAACACTTGTAAATCGCTCAAAAACCACGCAAATTCCTCCCGCGTGAGGTGATAGCGCGATCGCTTTCCGAAATGCTCGATTAAATACCGCCGTCCCTGCTCAGTTCCCCAACCAATTCGATCTAATTCGCGATCGCTCCATTCAATTAAATCCTCCTCCTTCGCCGCGAAAGCTACAATATTCGGGTCGGGAAGTTCGATGACTCCCGCAATCAGTTTCCAACAGGGATCGCCTTTATCCCAATCTGGCGGCGACCAAGGCATACTCAAACTTACGGTAACCAAATAATTCCCCTGCGGTCGATAGCCTTCTTCCAGTTTTCGACAGAACATTGGGTCGGTAATGTTCGCCTCTGAAAGCGTGCGTCCGTCGTCCGTTCGGATGCTCCCTTTCCAGTGAACTTGACCCCTATTTTTTGGTTGCGACTCGACTTGAAATTCGGTGACCCGCAGTAACTGAAGCGTGTGGCGTCGCTCGAATGGCAATGAGGCTAAATCCGATTTAAAGACGTACTTCCAATCATTATGCAAGATAAAATCGGAGCGATCGCAATAGGGAAATAAATCGATCGCCTTGAATTTCATGACTCGCTTCCACTGTCCGGGTAAAACCGATAAATTTTCACTAGCAAAGCCGAAGTTATTGCCTGTTTGCGCGAGCGGAAGTTCGATGATATCGAGTAATTTGGGTTCCCGACCCCGCATTCGCCGCACCGACATTGGAATTCGACCGTTATCGGGATGTAAATCGTCGCAGACCGGACGCACCCATTTCCCCGTTTTGGGGTTAATTCCCGCAATACAACGTGCTTGTCGCTTCCGAGAATTCGCCAAGCAAATGATTCGAGTTAGAGGTGACATACCCTGATATTGCCCCACTGATGGTTGAGATACTCGGCGACTAAACGCCGATGACAGTAATGAGGTTTGGCTTCGCTACACAACAGACAACCGCTATCCATCAGTTCTGGCGAAATTGTCTTTTCAATCTGACGCTTTTCGATTAAATCTAAAAATTTTCGTTCGTAAGTGTCCCAATCAATTTGTTTTTTCTTGTAGTCATTGAGGATATCTTTGGTTGGCGCGAGATCGAGGAGGTGGACGTATTTAATGTTGCCAATGGTTGCCAAAAAATACTCTAAATCCGCTCTTTTCGCGAATCCGGCTAACTGGGAAACATTATTGAGTCGAACGTCGATGACTCGCTTGACGCCAGCGTCCATTAACAGGGTGAAAAATTCTTTGGCTTTTTTCTGGGTAAATCCAATGGTAAATAGATCGATAGATTGACTCACGATATATCCTCATTTTTCAACATAAGCAATTTGAAGACCTTGACGCTGATAGGCGATCGCCAAGCATTCTTCGCGACTGGGGAGATTGTTAAAGCGATCGAGATCGAATAGGGTGAGTTGCTGGGAATCTTTAGGTTGCGCAAATCCGTGTTTTTCCAGCATCCGTTCTTCCAGGCGATCGTGTGTTTCTAAATCGCCATTTTTTAAGATATGATTGATGTTGAAATCGAATTGTTTTAAATGCGGACAAATCAAGATGGCGCGATGGCACGCGATCGGGTCTTGTTCGGCACACATCAAAGCGATGCGATGGGTTTGAATGCCTTTACGAAGTCGTTGAAGACCTTGCTCGAATGCTTCAGTGGCGGCAATTTTGTCGTACAGTGCTTTCCCGTCTACGTAGCAATTGGGGTTGTCGGGTCTAGCACCCAGTTCTCGACCGAGGAAGACGTAGCGAATTCCCGCCTCGGTTAAGGCTTGCTCTAACGCCGCACGGGTAAAATGGGGGAGATAGCGACTGTACGGCGACGAGCGAACGTCTGCAATCGCCGTCACCCCGTGCTGTCGTAACAGGTCGATAAAGGTTTCGATCGCGTGGTTGGAGTGACCGATGGTGAATAACTCGGACATGATGGAACGTCCCGGCTCCGGCGCGATCGCGAAACCGTTCGATCGATGGCATGGGGACGATCGCGCTTGTTCGTAGGATTATTATAAACCGTCAGTGGGACGCGATCGCATTTAAAATAAGAGATTATCTCGTCTTAGGGCGATCGAACGAGCGAAACAACCCAAATTGCGTCACGATCGCCAAGATTCTCCTTATCCAAACCGCACCTTTTATCCCCGGTTAGTGACCGAGCATCCAGGGTCGTCCGTGGCGGCGAACTTTGGGGCGATCGCGTTTCCAGTCGCGGTTCGGAATCCCCTTGCTGGCTGGCATTCAGCCGTCCCGTCAACACCATTGGCGGCGAGAAAATCCGACGCGCGATCGCCTCGCACTGGGGACAAACAACCGGCTTATCGAATTGCGACAGGCTCAACCATTGCTCGAATTGACCGCAAGTATTGTAATTAAAATCGTAGAGTGGCATATCGTTTTCATCAACAATGAAGAGAAAAGGCACGTTCCGAGATCGAGGCGTGAGGGTAACACGTTAATAATTCTCGGTCGGAACGCACCAAGGCTGAATTGGAAATTACAAAGGCGAAATCGTCACGAGCGATGCTGACAGCAGCACGCCAGACAAGTCAAACGCAACAATGGTGGCAATGCAGGTA
>CAYQUF010000314.1:0-2659 GCA_964420595.1 uncultured bacterium | reverse complement strand
GATTTCATATCAGAATAAAATTCCCCAGCCAGTCAGCCGGGGAAACCTCGATCGAAATTTTATTGCCAATACAAACTCATTCGGTAAAATTAGGTGGTTTTAGCATGGCGTTTGACCAAAGATGCCATACCGAAACTGCCTAAAACCAACAAACTCAAGATTGTAGACGGCTCGGGCGTCGAGAGTGCGATCTCGACTCGGCTGACCCCCGATCCCCAACGGTCGGCGGAGCCAATCGAACGGTTAAATGCAGCAAAAATGTCGTAGTTCTCCTCACCTTCAAAATCGGGTTGTCCGTTTAAGGCGTACAAGTACGGCGATTCAAGGGAACCGCTAATCCCCGCGTTATTGTTCCATCCCAGGCGATTGTCCGAGACGGTTAAAGATAGCTTCGTCCCTTGTCCGACTAAATCGGGAGCGATTAACAGTTCGCCCGCCACCGAATCATTGCCGTACACCCGCAAGTCGTCGAAGGTTTCGGCAGAGGCATTATTCGGGTTAGCACCGATTTGCATTTCGGCGTCGTTGCTCTGAGTTCCGGCGTCGCCGTTGTGACCGTTGTTGGAGATCGAATCGCCGATATTCACGCTCATCCCCTGGGGAGTCGCATCGTAGAAAACATCGAAAGCAGCGAGTTTGAACAAAGTATCCGGAGCGGGGGCGAAATTGAGTTTGACGACAGTTTCGTAATAGCCGTCTACCTTGGAGGTGTCAACGGGCGTGCGGATAAAACTGGCAACGTCGGGAGCGTCCCATAAATTGCCACTATAGGTTCCAGCCGTCAAATCGATCGCGCCGGTTAAGGTGGCAGCGTTTGCCGTTGGCGCGATCGCGCTCAATGCCAAAGACAGGACGATAATAGTTCCCCTCGATCGGAATTTTGCGCTAGATTGCATGAGAAATCCCTCCAAACCAAGTGCTTGGACTAATAGAGCCGGGCGATCGCGTTGGCAACCCCGTCGCGATCGGTTCAATTGCAAAACAGTTCTCCCCCCCATCGCTCGCCAGAATGGTGGGGGCAAAAGCTCAAACGATTTCCGTAAAAACTCGTATCTAAAAATGCTATAGAAGACGATCTTGTGGTTCAAAACCTCCTACTACTCCGTAATTATAACCTTGACAACTTGCCGATCGCGTGCTTTTACGGAATCTTTAAAAACCAATCGGGTTTGCATTTGAAATTCAGCGATCGCTTGGAGACAATTTGTAAAGGAACCGTGAAATAACTCCAGGCAAACCAAATTCGCCTGTCTTTGGAGTTCCAACATTTCAACCCAGCACCAACGCCGTACACCTCTGACCTTGCTCGCAACCGACTGCTCATGAAATTCCTTCGCGATCGCCAACTGCTCGCTTGGCTCCCCCAACTCGATCCGCAAGTCTGGATTTTGGTCGTCGGTCGCCTTTTATCGCAAACTGGCACCGGCTTCACCCTGTTTTACGCGCCGATCTTTTTCGTCAACCAAGTCGGTTTGTCCGCTACCCTGGTCGGGATCGGTTTGGGAAGTGCGTCCATCTCAGGCGTCGTCGGTCGCATTGCCAGCGGTTTCCTGTGCGACTGGTCGGCGTGGGGACGCAAGCGGACGCTCATGCTCTCGGCGCTAATTTCCGCTGCCGGATCGTTTACCCTCGCCGCCACCAACGACTTTACCACCCTGGTAGTCGGCAATCTCTTAGCCGGATTGGGCATCGGACTGTACTGGCCCGCCACCGAAACCGTAGTTGCCGATTTAACCACCTTAGACCAGCGTCGGGAAGCCTATGCCTTCACGCGATTGGGCGATAGCCTGGGATTGGGAATCGGCATCGTCCTCGGCGGGATGATTATCGATACCGTGGGGGCGTATCGGGCGTTATTCGTCGTCGATGGCACCTCATTTTTGGTGTTTTTAAGCGTCATTGGCGTCGCCATCGCCGAAACGCGCCATCAAGTCAGCGAAAGCGAGGAAACGACAGGGAGTGGCTGGATAACGGTGCTGCGCGATCGCCCCTTTCTCATCTATATCCTCGTCAACATCATCTTTACCACCTACCTGTCTCAAATTCACACCAGCATTCCCCTGTATTTCAGCAACTTCATCGATGCCAACCAAGGGGAGGGATTTTCTGGCAGCACCATCAGCGGTCTGTTTACCTGGCACATTGCCCTCTCGGTGGCGTTGCAATTGCCCGTAGCGCGAGGGTTGAACCGCTTCAGCCACACCCGCGCGTTAACGATCTCGGCGATGGCGTGGGCGCTCGGATTTATCGTTATCTGGCAAGTTGGGGTTGCCAGTGGGGAATATTTAGCTTGGGCGGCGTTAGGATTGGGCATTTTGGCGATCGCGACGGTGGCGTATACTCCCTCGGCGTCGGCGTTGGTGGCAGAAATGGCTCCCGTCTCCCGGCGGGGCATCTATTTATCGATGAATTCCCTCTGCTGGGCGGCGGGTTACTTTATCGGACCGCCAATGGGGGGCTGGGCGATCGATCTCGGCGTTCCCGTGGCGTATCGTTATTGGTTGGGGGTCGCTGCGAGTACGATTGCGGCGATCGCGATTTTGTTCTATCTGCAACGACAACTGCGATACCGAAAACTGCAAGATGAGAGTGACTAGAGCATTGTTTAGCCAAACCCGCCAGAATCCTCCGCTTCAAATCTTGGATTGAAGCGAGAGAT
>CAYQUF010000313.1:0-2659 GCA_964420595.1 uncultured bacterium | reverse complement strand
GCACAGGGAAACTCGCTCTCCAACCCCTGCAATCGCTCGCGTGCCTCTCGCACCGCCAAGTAAAATGACTTCCCTTGTGAAAACCCCAACAGAAAATACTTCAGGAACTCCTGCGCCACGCGATCGGGAATCAACTCCCGCATGACGATGGTAATCGGAATTTGCAAGTCGTCTAACTGACGCGCCAACCCCAAACCATCACAGGAATTGAACATCGCCACCTGCAACCCTCGCTCCACCGCCTTGCGTAGCGCGTACCACAGTTCGCTCACCGTCAGGCTCTCGGTCGGGTTGATGTGAATCCGTCCCCGATCGCCCTCGGTTTCGCTGTGACCGGCAAAAAAGATGATGTCCCACGGTTGTTCCCACAGGCGATCGTTGATCTCCGAATGCTTCGGTTCGACCAAAAACACCGTCTCCGCACCAGGCAGATTCTCTAACAATTCGCGATCGCGCTGGATGTCAATCCCACTCCCGTGACCCAAAATCGCTAAAATTCTCACCTTCTTGCCCTGACGCGGCGAGACCGACTTCTCTGCGTGCTGGAAATCCGGCGGACTCAACGCCATCTCTGCTTGTGGATAGCTGTCGAAAAAATTCCATAAATGCCAGGGTAGCTTGTGCAGGCGATCGTCGTTGGTGCGAATTAAAACGCGAATTTCCTCATCCCGATTGAGCTGTTCGCGCAACTGGCGGTCGAGTTCGCGAAACGATGCGGCATCGAGCCATTGATTGAGGCGATCGCGCAAATGTTGTGCCGACTCCCGACAGGCTTCAACGCGAGTGTGAATCGACCCGCCGTATTGAATCCCCTTCGGCTTAATTCGATAGGGCGCTCCCAAGGGACGGTATTTTTCCGACCAATGCTCTTGCAACCGAGCAGCCAGTTCCGGTGCTTCTGGCAAACGACCGCTCGCTTCCACCCAAGGGCGATCGCCTTCTGTGCCAATTTCTAAAGACACGCGAAATCCCGACTCGTCCAGACTGCCATCTAATTTGAGAACGACCAACTTACCCACAATTAATCCCTCGTCAGCTTGTCCTTAAATCAGAAAATTCTCGATAAAACTACTGCTTCCTAATGCTACTTTAACGCTAAACCGTTCGTTGGGTTCGCCGCTAAAATCCAATTGGATATGTTTGGTGCTTTTGGCAATTGCTTGCATGACTGAATTCCCCATTTCATCGAGAATTGAAATCTGCAAATTACCCGGTAATTCAGCGTGCTGACCGATCGCTCGAACTTCTACAGAAATATCCATTTCTTCAGATGCCTTGGGGTCTAAACCAATTAACAAGGCGATCGGTTCTCCCCATCCATTGAGATCCAGCAGTTTTCCTCGCTTGATTGCCGAGCTGGCTTGGGTTCGAGTCGCAGATCCCCTGGCATTCCACGCCGGTGCCAGCGTTTGCGGAAACAGCAGCGTCTCCACGCTTTCCCAACCTTGTTGAATTTGACCGTGCAACCACTGTGTCAATTGCGTCAGGTCGGGAGGTGAGGGGGACACACGTTGCTCTAACTGTTCGATTTTGACTAAGAAATCGTCGAGCGATCGCCATTGTTCCAGTGGCAATCTTTCCGTAGTTTCCGTCACGGTTTCGACAAATCCCATTAAGTTGGCATTTCGATTCGACTCGTCCAACAATACCGCCATATATCCCAAGCGATTGCTGCGGGCTTCTAACGGAATTTCGACCGATCTTGCATCGGAACCCACTGGGCGACACTCGATCTTGCCGAATTGAGGCAATTGTAAGTCTGCCACATCGGCGAGGGTTTGCATCACCGGATCCCAGCTATCGCTGGCTTCCAAATCCGTTTCGATACCCATGCACCGACAGTAAAAATCAACTGCCCAAACCGCTAGGGTATTGCGATAGACTCGTTCGGCTTTGTCTTTATTCGCTTGCTGCTGGCTGAATTGCCGAGCTGTCTCTCGGGCGGTCTTTGTAATCGGGACGGTAAGCCTTAATTGACCATTGTTATGATTCATAGTAACCCCTTTGCCAAAACGTAGTTGGTCAAGTTTGCACGTACTTTTTAATTAATGGTGCCACCTGAGTCATGCACCGTTGGTAGAAATCGCTGAGGGTCGAAATTCGTACGCCCAGATCGGCAGAAATGGCTTTCCAGGTTTCCCCGTCCAATCGCCTGAGTGCGATTTCTCGGAACGTCACGTGTGGTGAATTTCGGATCGATTTTTCTTGAAACAGACCATCGGGATCGTCGCGCAAACATTGGGCGATCGCTTCGGATAGCGTTGGAGATAAAATCTCTGTCGTCAGTTGTTTTTGGACCTGCGGCGGCGGTTCGACCGGATCGGTATATACCTCTTGGCGATCGCCGATAATTTTGGGAATGGCTTCGTTAAAGAAACGCCGCTGTAATAAGAAGTTGACCCATCTCATCACCGGTCCCCGTTCGGGGGCGTACGAGTCGATGCGATCGCAAATGTAGATGAATAACATTTGAATAGCTTCGTTATAGATGTCGTCGTAAACGTGCGGAAATTGACCGGCATACGGACGACACAGGCGACCCGACGTTTGAACGAGTTGAACGAGTTTCGTTAGAGTGCGACGTCGCTGGCGGCTACCAGCGGGATGCTGTTGAGCTTCAATGGCGAGTCTTCTCAATTGCTCGTCTAGTTGACGATTG
>CAYQUF010000312.1:0-2683 GCA_964420595.1 uncultured bacterium | reverse complement strand
CTAAAATTTTCAATAACTGTCCGCATTTTGGGCTTTTTGAGAATTATTTGAGTCGATCTTGACCGAAGGAATATCCTGTACGACCAGCACCATATTGGCTATTTCAAAATAAGCTCTTAGAAGATATTTATAATAAAGTTTATCCTTTATGAATACTAACTAATTCTCGATATCCACAAAGTAGTTCCAACAACATTAAATAGTTTCAGTGATTCATATAGTATTTTCTGCGATTATAAAATTGTAAATTAAGTAACGAAATTTAGTCTAATTCAACAGAAAGCTAAACTATAGAGACGCGATCGCTCGCGCCTCTAACCCAAATTACCAAACCGACTCAATCTAAATCTGCACTAACGCCGGAGTTCGCTCTTGCGATTGTCCGTTCTCCGACTCCACTTCGGTACAATACACCTCGCACGAATTATTCGGACTTTCAATGAGCTTAATCTTATACAACTGCGCCCCCAACTCGCGAATGGGCGATCGCAACAAGTCTCGAATTCGCATGGCAATATTTTCCGCCGTCGGCACCACCTCGGCAAAATAGGGAATATCTTTGTTCAAATGTCTGTGATCGAACGGTTCTACCACGCGATCGTCCACCACTTGCATTAACCGTCCCAAATCGACAATCATGCCCGTGCGCGGATCGATTTCGCCCTTCACCGTCACCTCTAAATGATAGTTGTGACCGTGACCGTTCGGACGGGCGCATTTGCCGTAAATTTCGCAATTTTCTTCGTAACTTAATTCGGGTAACGCCAAACGATGGGCGGCGCTAAAATGCGTGCTAACTGTCAGATAAGCTTCCATGCCGTTTCCTAAATAATCTGCCCAAAGCTGCGGATGTTCGTACAGTTGAATGCGAACGAGAGGTAAATAAGGCGCAAGTCGCTGCCAAATCGTCCGCGCGATGTTTTCGGTGGTCGGTAGGGTTTGCTCGAATTCCGACCACACCTGGTTGAGATAAGCGTAATCGAGCGGGTCGATGACCTCTCGCTTGATGACGTGCTTGATATCGGACAGGTTCAGCACCATGCCGTAACGGTCGAGTTCCCCCATCATGGAGACGTAGAGAACGTAATTGTGACCGTGTCCCGGTGCTTTAGCACCGAGTCCGAACCGCTGTTGGTTCTCCGCTTCGCTCAATTCTGGCAACCAGTACCGATGGCTGGCTGAAAATTGAGCCCGGCGATTGATAATGCAGTTCATGGGTATCGCGATCGCACCAGTTTGTAAAGTTGTGCAAAGTTACTTTAATCTAGGATAAATCAATTTGCCCGACGACCGCTTGCTCTGCGATCGCTCTTTTCGGCTAAAATTGCGTCTCGGCTGCACATCCCCTCAAAATAGGCTCAACTGCACCGGTGGCGAGTCCAGTTGGTTCCACGGGAGCGGCGGAACGTCGATTTGGCGTTGTTCGAGCATCTGTTGAAACTCTCGCGCGATCGCCGGAGAATAATCTTCAATCGGACAGTGGACGAAAAAATACACCCGCGTCCCCCGATGCAGCCAATCCGCCAGGCGATCGCACCATTGTGCCAAAAACGGCGGATTCACCGCGCGATCGGGATGGGAAATCAATCGAATCAGGGTAAATGGCGCGCTCAACGTCGGTTGCAGGGGAAGTTGGGGTTTGCGACGTTCCGATTGGATTTGCGGGTCGTCCGAACCGCTGTAAATCGGGCGAGAATCGAGCAATACCCGTCCGACGCCGAGCTGGGTTAACAATTCATTCAGGCGATCGCGATGGGGATCCTCAAACCAAGCTCGATGGCGCACTTCCAACGCCAGGGAAATCTCTTGACGGGGGAGTGCGTCTAGAAAAGTTGCCAAATCCTCGAACCCCTCGGGACCGTAACTTGGCGGTAACTGGGCAAAAATCGGACCAAGGCGATCGCCCAATCCCCGCATCCGTTCGATAAACGCGATCGCCCCGTCAATCTGGGGTTGCAACGCCCCCGCATGGGTCAGATCGCGCGGCAATTTCGGACAAAACTCGAATCCTTCCGACACCTCGGACGCCCAACGCTCCACCGTCGCAGCCTCGGGAACGGCGTAAAATGTAGTATTGCCCTCAACCGTGGTCAAACGGCGACTGTAGAGGGATAAAAAATCCGCCGCGCGACTTTTCGGCGGGTAAAAATCGCCCACCCAACCTTTATACGACCAAACCGCACAACCTAAGTAAACTACCATTCATCATCGCTAAGCGATAGATAAATGGCTTTCCGTAGCCCTGAGACTACAAAATAGCCCCGAACCTCCGGGCCAGTTTACGGCGACCCCAATCAATTCGATAACTTTGGAACCATTGTCGTCAGCATCGCCAAACCAGCCGCAGTTCCCGCATCGAAATGTCTTACCCTGCCGATAGGACTTTCCTTTGACCGGATGGATATGCAGGCAGCGATGGCACGTTTGGCTGCTATAAGCAGGCGGCACGGCAAGCACCAACACGCCTTCAGTTATTCCCTTGTAAGACAGAAATTGCCGCAACTGATAAAACGCCCAGCTATTCGAGCGGCGGCGTTCGGTCTTGTTGCGAGGCTGTTGGTTGGTTCGCTCTCGAATCCCGGAAAGGTCTTCGATGGCGATAAATAGGCCTTGCTGTTTCGCAAAATCGACGATCTGACGACTGATATTGTGGTTCAGCCATTGTTGGTAGCGTCGCTCCTTC
>CAYQUF010000311.1:0-2775 GCA_964420595.1 uncultured bacterium | reverse complement strand
GGCGATCGCGAACGGGTAGTCCTCACCTTTCTCAGTGAAGCCGAAATCCGCGAGCAAGTCAATGCGCTGGCGTTCAAACTAGGACTGAACCTTGACGCCAATCTCGATCGCCCCGAAGCGGTCAGCGCGATCGAGCACGCCTGCTTAGAAATTATCGAGCGAGAAGGGGGCGAAAGCAAGTCCGAACTCGCCAAACAAGCTCAGGCGTTGCTGCTGTTGCTCGGCGGGTACCAGACCAATCGCGATCGCATCCACGCCACCGACAACGCCACCTACTCGATGGAGCAATTCGATTTTACCAATTTACAACAAGCAGCGCGATACGCGCGTCGGGGCAGCAATAGCGCCGTGTTGAAGCGGTTGGAATACTATTGCCACCATCCCCTACTCGAAGATGGTAACGTGTTAATCGATATGCCGGGAATCGACGCGCCGGTAAAGAAAGACGCCGAACTCACCTATCGCAAAATCGAAGATCCCGAAACCTCAGCAGTGGTGTGCGTTCTCAAACCCGCCTCGGAAGGGGACATGACCGCCGAAGAGACGGAAATGCTCGAACGGATGCGCCAAAATCCCGGAATTCGCGATCGCGTGTTTTTCG
The DNA here is from genome assembly GCA_964420595.1 of uncultured bacterium. Taxonomy (GTDB): domain Bacteria; phylum Cyanobacteriota; class Cyanobacteriia; order Cyanobacteriales; family Geitlerinemataceae; genus CAYQUF01. The sequence goes on along the minus strand of CAYQUF010000311.1, from coordinate 2,174 downwards.
TCTTCAACCGCATTGACGAAACCTGGTACAACAGCCAGTTACGCCAGCGATTGGACGACTTAATCGCCACCCAATTTCGCGATACCCGCCGCGTCTACAAAACCAGCGGCTTGTTGGGATTTTACGGCAGCCAACTCAAGCATACCAGTTCGCGCGATCGGTTTGGGTTGGATTCGATTTTCGCCGACAGCGTCCAAACCTCGGAATTCGGCGAAGACACCCCCCAATTCGTCAACGAGTTCAACCGCTACTGCGCCAATTCTGGCAAACTCTCCGCCTCTCAGTTTCGCATTTCCGTCAACAGCTTTGAAACCCCCAACGAGAACTACACCCGCATCCTCAGCGAATGGGGAACCGAACTCATCGAGAAGTTGGTAGACGACAGCGGAATCGAGGAATTTCGCGAAGCGATAACCCGCTATTTGCGCGAAGAAAAGCGACCGCAACTGTTCGCCAATCTCGCTGACGACTTGCAACCCCTGTGTATCGACCTGCGCAAGCATTATTTAGCACTGCGGCGCAATCTCGACAGCCAACCGAGGGAAATCGAGTCGATGAAGGCGCGGGAGTTGGAACGCCTCAATCAAGAATTGCAGCAAGTTGGCGAAGAATTCCGCCAGCACATGGCGCGGGAAGTCAATCAAGTGGTGACAGACGATTGTTCGGCGTTTCGGGAGGACTTTCGCAAGCTCAAAGCCAAGATGGTCAGCCGTTTGGATGAGTTGCTGCAAACGTTTTCGGTATCGGCGGCGTACAGTCGCGCCACCCTGTCTCACCCGCGCAATGCCACTGCGCCGTTAATTGCCATTTTAGTCGAGGCGTTGTATTCGATCGCCAACGATTTGGAAAACGTGTTGGTGGAGGCGTCGCAATGGCTGATCGACAGTTATTTCCAACGGTTAATCGATCGCATTCGCCAGGCGGAATACTATCGCAAATTGTACCGTTTGTTGGGCAACGATGGCGGTTTGGAAGCGTGCGCGCGCAAGTTGCAAGCTACGGTGGCGCAGGCGTTGGTGAGCGAGGCTCGAACCGAGTGCGATCGCTACGTGCGCGAGAGTCCGCGTTTTTACGACGAAGGCACGTTTTCAATTTACCAGTTTCGTCGCACCTTGCAGCAAACTTCCCAGGGGTACGATTGCGAAAGTATGGTGGACGCGGAACCTGCAATTCGTCAGTTGTTGAAGTTGGATTTCGAGCCAAAGGTATCGGCGACGATTCGGCGCAATTTCCGTCAAACCATCAATCAAACCTTGAAAACGCAAATTCTCCCGGCTGCAGCAACACAGGCGGATGATATTTTGCAGCAATACGATCGCGCGCGAGCTTATTTAGCGCAAACGCTGGAGAAGGAAGCGGCGGAAAAAATTGCCCAAAATCAGCGAATTCAAGGGCAAACCGATCGCAAAATTGAGGAATACAATGGTGCGGTGACTGAAATTAATCAGTGTTTGCAATCGATGCAGTTGTACGAGCATCAATTACCGACGATTCCGTCGGGGGAGACGGATGGCTCGGATGAGGTGGAAACTGCCGAATTTGCAGGGGATTCGCCGGATTTAGAACGTTCGGAGCTATCGGATCTGTTGTAGGAGTTCGGTTTTGGGGAAGGCGCGATCGCGTCTCCCCATTTTTTTTGCTTGACAAGTTGGACTAATTTGAGTAACGATAATCTCGTGTTGTTTTTGGGAGGATTGCGGAAATGGGCGATCGATTCGAACATCTGGATCGGGATGAAGTGATTTCAATTGATAAGTCGGAGGATAGATGCTTAATCTCTCATGCTACTTTTAAGGTGGGTGAATTAGTTGATGCCATTCAAACCAAAATCATCGGACAATACGACAAAAATCCGGCATGGATGAATGAAGGTGTGGAAGCTGAAATATTAAAATTCGGTGCAAAAGGATGGCAAAAAGGGAAGTTGAAGATTGCACTAGAATTTTATCCAGATTCTCCGCAAAGTGACGATGAATCGAACGAGTCTGAATCCGACCCATCTAATTCAGATCTCGATGATATCCGCCAAATGATGAGTGACAGCGATAGTTAATTTAGTGGAGGTAGACAAATGGGAAATTATTTTTATCTTTTGAACGAAAGTGATGAATATAAAAACATGATTGTGTCGCTTCCCGATCCGAATTCTCCTGATTCCTCTGACAGATTAATGT
>CAYQUF010000310.1:0-2783 GCA_964420595.1 uncultured bacterium | reverse complement strand
CTTACAATCGCCGCTCTAGCTGCAACATCCGATAATACGACAGCCACCCCGCCACCACCATCGTCGCCGCAAACCCGCAGAGGAACCAAAAATGAGACGCGATCGCCTCTAATCCCTCTCCCGCCGCCGATACGCCTAACAACGCCTCATTCATGTGGTAAATCGGATTAAATTCAGCCACTCGCAACAAATTATCCGGAAACAGCGACGCCGGAAGGAACGCACCCCCTAAAATCAGCAGCGGAACCCCAAACGCCGCCACCAACGCATTCACGTCCTCCGTCCGTCGCGCCAATTGCGTCCCGAAAATAAATCCGACGCCGACATACGAAATAATACTCAACCCAATAATCGCGCCACCGAGGAACAGCGACCCCTGAAACTGCGCGTTCCAAAACGCCGCGATCGCGTATACTAACAACGCTTGACCGACGCCGATACACGTATGCGCCAGAAAAATGCCTAAAAAATAGGACGTCCCGCTCAACGGCGAAACAAACAGGCGTTTGAGCGTCTGCTGCTCCCGTTCCGACACCACCGTCGCCACGCTTCCCCCCAAACAGCTAAAAAACAACGCCGCTCCCACCAACGTCGAAGGTGCGGCGCGTTCGAATGCTTCCGCCATCTCCAATTGCGCGCGTTCGGCGAGGATATAGCCATTCAGCAGCAGCACCGAAATCGGGAAAATGCTCCAAAATACCAAACTGCGCCGCCGTCGCACCAATTCAATTAAAATTCTCTGGGCGACTGCCAGGGTTTCGTGCCAGTATTTCATAATGTGTAAAGTTTAATGAAGCCGCTGTGTCCATGAATCAATTATCCAATTCATCGTCGCGATCGCTATCTTTATCTCGCCGTACCCTGCTGAAATTGTTGGGATTAAGCGCAGTCGCAGGGGGAATTGGATATTCTCGCTTCGTCAAACCCCAACCCGCCGTCCACCAACAGGATTCGGTGGACTTACCCCGCACCCTGTCCGCTCCCAAGCGAGTGGTTGTCGTCGGTGCGGGATTGGCGGGATTGGCGTGTGCGTACGAACTCAGCCAGCGGGGATTTCAGGTCACCCTGCTGGAAAAATCGCCGCAACTGGGAGGGAAAATCGCCAGTTGGACGGTCGGAGTAGGAAACGAAACCATGCGGATGGAACACGGCTTCCACGGGTTCTTCCCGCAGTATTACAATCTCAACAGTTTGGTAGACGAACTGGCGATCGCCGATAATTTCGTTTCCCTCCAAACTTACGCGGTGGTCTATCGCAGCGATCGCTACGATCCGGAAGTGTTCAAACCCAGTCGGTCGGCGTTTCCCTGGAACGTGGTCGATTTAGCCGTTTCGTCTCCCAACGCGCTGCAATGGGGGATTAATTTACTCGATCCGGCGCACTGGGAAGTGTTTCGCGCCATTACCGGATTCCAAGCCGACAAAACTTTCCGCCGCTACGACGATCGCTCGGTGGCTGAATGGGTCGCCAACGGCTTCCCACAGGGACTGTACGACACTTATTTTCTTCCGTTTGCCAAATCGAGCCTCAACGCGCCCGATCGCCTCAGCGTGGCGGAATTATTGCAATTTTTCCATTTCTATTTCTTCGGAAACCCGGAAGGATTGGCGTTTAAGGGAACCCGCCAAGATATGGGAACCAGTTTGGTGCAACCGATCGCCAAAGCGATTGAAGCCAACGGCGGCGCGATCGTTCCCGAAGCGCAAATCGCGACGATTGATTGGAAAGAGGGCAAAATTGACGCCATCGCCTATCGCACCGGAAACGCGCGGGAAACCGTTCCTTTCGCCGTCACGCGCAATCGTGCAATTCCCGATAATCGCCTGGAATACTACGGTGCGGGAGACGACGTTTACGCCATTGCACCGGGAGACGACAAAGCCATATCGCTGACGTGTACCCACCAAGGCTGTACCGTCGGACGTTCCGAAGACGGATCGTTTGTCTGTCCCTGTCACGGTGCGAAATACGATCGCCACGGTCGCGTGGTGCGAGGACCGGCGAAACGAGATCTGCCCCAATTTCAGATTAACCAACGCCAAGGCGATCGCGTCGAATTAGTCGCCGCCAACGCGCAGGGATCCCCGCTGCAAACCCTGCACGCCGATTACTACGTCCTCGCCACCGACGTTCCCGGTACGCAAGCCTTGTTCGAGCGATCTCGCGGCGCGATCGATACGCAACTTCAAAATCAAGTCAAAGCCTTACCCCTCGCCGATCCTTTCGCCGTAGCGCGGTTTTGGCTCGATCGCGATTTCGAGTGGGAACACAGCTATTTTACCTCTCTCTCCGGTTACGCCCTCACCGACAGCATTACCCTCTATCACCGGATTCAAGACGAGTATATCGAATGGGCGAAGCGCACTGGCGGAAGCGTGGTGGAACTGCACGCCTATTGTTACAAAGAAGCGGAATTTCCCACCCAATCGGCGTTGTTGGACACCTTCGAGCGGGAGTTAGTCGAAATCGTTCCGGCGTTGAAAGGCGCGAAACAACTGCATCGAGAATTGGTCAATCAAAAGAATTTCTCTGGATATCCGCCAGGGAGCGATCGCGATCGTCCCGAAACCCAAACCGCCGTCTCTAATTTACTATTTGCCGGGGATTGGGTGAAAATGCCATTTCCCTGCGGATTGATGGAACGCGCCGTCAGTAGCGGCTTGCTAGCGGCGAATGGGATCTTGCACCGAGAGGGATTGCAGCGGCGATCGCTCTATAGCGTCATGCCAGAAGGATTGATTAAAATTTAAGATTGCGCCCGGTGTAGGCTAATCTTAATTTT
>CAYQUF010000309.1:0-2805 GCA_964420595.1 uncultured bacterium | reverse complement strand
TCGACCCATTGGCTTCGCGAATCGGATCGCCTACCGTCCAAGAGTCGCGTTCGGGAGCGGAAACGCCCGCTGAGGGGGAGGAAACGTCAACCTCCCCGAGCGATCGCACCTCCACCACCTCGTAACGACCGCTGGCGTCTTGATACGGCGTCGCCGGCAATCCCCCCGTTCCCGAAATGGTAAAGCTGCCTTGTTGCTGAGAGCGGCGATCCAAACAACTGTCAGCCACCACCCGATCCGGACTGACAAAATTCAATGCGAGGGTGGCTAAATCGCTTTGCAAATCCACATCCGGCTGTCGCACCTCGACAATCCCGTCGATTCCCAACTGCGACGTGGCACTAATTTGGCTCTCGGCAGAGTTAAAAATCCCCTCTGTCTCGATATTGATATTTCCGCCGCGACCTTCAATCGCATTCGCCGCAATTTGACTGTCTTCTAACAGCGTCAACACGGCAGCGTTAATCTCGATATTGCCCCCGTTCGCCGTTCCGCTGGCATTGGTCGTAACTTCGCTCCCGCGCAACATTAATAATGTATTGGCTTGGAGAAAAATATTACCGCGATCGCCTGCTTGAGTCGTCGCATTCAACAAACTGCGATTCAGGCTCACCGTATCCGCCAAAACGGTTAAATTGCCCGCACTCCCAGTTTCCTCGCCGCTGACGGTGACTTCCCCTTGCTCGCTCAGTTGAAGGCGTCCCGTCTCGATGAGCAGGTTTCCCGCAGGACCCGCTCCGTCCGTTCCCGCCGTAATTCGACTGATGATATTCAAGTCGGGGTTGCTGATAACATCCACCCGGTCGGTGGCGGTGACGGTTAAATTGCCTCCCGCTCCAAAACCGCTCGTTTCCGCCGACACTTGACCGCCATCTCGCACCAGCAATCGTTGCGTATTCAAATCGACATTTCCCGCTTCTCCTGCGGTGACCGAACTGGCAATAATCGAACTCAACACCACGCCGTTGGGAGAGGTACCGCCCACTTCAATGGATTCGGCAGCATTCACCACCAGATTGCCCCCCTTCCCTTGAGCGAAGGTATTGGCTGTGTTGACGGCACCGTTAACGACCCGCAGGCGATTGGTATTAATCGTAATATTGCCTGCCTTGCCAGTCGTTCCCGTCACGGTTCCTAACGAACTCGCACCGTTAATTTCGACCAGAAATCGGTCGGAACCGAAGGGACTTTCGCCGCCTAATCCGACTTCAACCACCCCATTCACTTCCACGGATTCGGAGGCATTCACCACGAGATCGCCCCCATTTCCCGTCCCCGGAATAAAGACGTTGGCGGTGATTTGTCCGCCATCCCGAACGATTAAATTTCGGGACTGAATTTCAATATCGCCCGCATCTCCGGCTCCGAAGGTATTGGTATTAATCGCACTGCGTTGGGGAACCAAAATACCGAATTCAGCTTCGGCGGGTTCGAACAAACCGGGAATGTCGGTGGTTCCCAAGACTCGCACCGACTCGGAGGCTTCCACCTCGACGGGTTGACCGGAAATATCGCCGAGGGTGAGCGACGAAATTTTCGAGCCGCCAGAGAGGGTAACGTGGCGACCCCGCACTCGCACCGCACCGCCGCCAAGTCCGGTGGCGTCTATTTCAGACAAATTGGCGAGGTTGATGTCGGCTAAGTTGTCCGTGACTGTCTCGCCTAACGACCAACCCGTTCCGTCGCCAACCAAGGCGATGGCATTATTTGCCCCGAGACTGGCGAGTTCGAGGCGTCCGCCAAATGCGGTGATATGACCGTCGTTGAATTGGATGTCGCCGCCAACGAGTGCCAGGTTTTGTCCCGGTTGTACTTGCAATCCCGATGAATTGAGATTGCCCGTGAAATCGGGGGTCATCACGCGCGATCGATTCACGAGGGTTCCCGGCGAGGAGCCAAATCCCAAGCCGACGGGAACGCTGACGTTGAGAATAGAGGAGGATTGCGGATTGACGGTGCTAAATTCACCGCCGTTGGCAAAGTCAATGCGTTCGGCACTGGTGGCGAAAACCGATCCGCCGACGTCCAAGCGGGCGTTTTCTCCGAAGACGATGCCGTTGGGATTGAGCAGGAATAAATTTGCCGTACCGTTGGCGGCGAGGGTGCCGTCGATTTCGGAAAGGGTGCTTCCGGTGACGCGGCTGAAGATGTTTTGAATGTCGGGGCTGTTGTTGAATAATGCCCGAACGTCGGTGGGGACGGAGAATTGCTCGAAGCTGTGGAAGAGATTCGATCGCGATCGCGTGCCGCCGTCAATCCGCAGGGTGTTGCCCTCTGGGGTCACGGTGGAATTGGCGGGTAAGGTGCGATCGGGGACAATTTGCGCGTTGGCAGTTTGACCGATCGTTAAGAGGGCGATCGCTAAACCAATGGTCGAGAAATAGCGGTAGTCAGTCTGAATGGCTCGCATGGGTGGGTCGTGTCGATAGAGCTTGAACGTTGAACCGATCTCCCGAATTTAAGTCAGAAAAGCCGAGAATCTTATCGCTCGCAAACGCAAATCAGTTAGGCTCTTGCTTGGTAATCGGGGAGATGCACGCCTCGAATCTCGATCGCTTCAGTTGGACGATTGTTAATACTATTGCTGTTCCAATTCTAATCAAAAAATGGATAAATTTCACGCTCGAACAATGCTTGAATTTCGTCCGATTGCCCGTGGAGCAGTTCGCGATAATCTTGACGGATATCGTATCGCGTTTCCGGACGAGACGAGTTCTGGGACGATTGAGGGGACAACCAAGTGGTATGCAGGTTGACACTCCCCTGCCTAAAGGCGAGGGGATTCTTCATTCACAGACCCAACTT
>CAYQUF010000308.1:0-2853 GCA_964420595.1 uncultured bacterium | reverse complement strand
CAACACATCGGGAAGACCGACATTCTTCGGTTTCACAAACCGTCCCTCAAAACTCACCGCCTGATTCTCAAACGTTCTCGCATTCGCCAACGCCGTACGTAACTCCGCACATTCGAGGCGATCGCGCATTCCCCCTAAAATATAGACTAACAACTTCGCCGCCAAATCCCGACCCGCCACTCGCACTCGCTTCTTATTCGGATCGTAAAGAACCCCGTACCACAACGATTCTGGATTTTCCATTCCGCTAAACCCGCCATTGGCGTCATAGCGATTCAACTTCGCAAAAATCTCCGCCAGCGACATTCCCCGTCCGTACGCCAACACTCCCAATGCTTGCGCCAACGCCACTTGACCCACGGGACGAAATAAAATATTCCCGTCGCCACCGCTTTTCTCAAAATTGAAGCGGCGCAACTCTGGCGTCTCCATTCCTTGTTCCAATTTTTGATAACTTGGCAAATCAGCCAGGCGATCGAATAATTGACTGAATTCCTCAATTCCCATCTGTAACTCCGCATCATCCGGACGCATGGGAATTAATCCTTTTTGAGGCGCGCGCCAGTGAGGAAACCGATGTTCTAAATAACGCTGCGCCATATCTTTGAGCGCCTGAAGCGTCGTCAAAACCGTCGATTTTGCCGCAACTGTGGCGCTATCCCAGTTAATTCGCGGTTTGCGATCGCCTCGTTCTTTTAATAGCGGATGCGCGATCGCCACTTGACGGGTGACAATAGAAAAACCGTCGTCTTCGTCCAAGAGTGCTAATTGTCCCTTGCTGAGTTTCACCGCCATCAAGTTGACGTGGACGAAAATGGATCGCACTCGCTGTCTCGCTTCCTCGCGGGTTTCCCCTCGAACCGCAGCGGGAATAAACTCGATGCCGATTTTTTCTTCCGCCAGACCGTAAAGGCGATCGGGTTCGATGTCATACTCGTCGATAATGTCTTCGATGGTAATATCCGTTCCCACGGGTTTCTTCGCCTTGTTGTATCGCGGGAGCGTTCCCATCTCCAGCAGTTGGATTAACCCCTGAATTCCCATCAAGCGATGTTGTCCGTCGAGTGCAAAAATTGAAATATTGCTCGAAACGTCCAGCAATCCGACCGTCTCGCCACTATCCAACGGTGCGAATTCAATCGCCGATTTGATGGCGCGTCCGTTGCTATCCCACTCTGACGCATCGGGATCGTTGACCCACGCGGGGGAGAGCACCACCAGCAATGCTGGAAATTTGTGCGCGTCCCGAACCGCCAAGTATTGAGTCAGGGGTGCTTGACGGGACCAATCGAGAGGACGCTGCAAAATCTCGTTGACCGTTTCCGCACCGCGTTCGACGTTTCCCGTCTGCGGATCCAGGTGTGGCTGAAACAACGGTAATTCGGACGCAAATCCCACCTTGCGATCGATCCATCGCAGCGTCACGGAGCCGATAAACGCCTCAGTTCCACCCATTTGGGTCTTTTGCGCCAAAAGGCGATCGTTTTCGCCGAGAGAGCGATCTAAGAGTTGGGTTAGCGTCTGCTGCTGGGTATCGAGTTCCAAATCTGGTTCCCTTGCTGGTTGTCGTACTCCTGGATTGAAGTTTAAGCTAAGAGAGCGGGTTTTTAAAAACCAATTCCGAGCCAAGTGCGTTCGGAACCCATCCGGGAATGATACAGGGGGACAAGCATGAGTGCTACGCAACAACCAGAACAACAGCCACAGCAGCGGACGGTCGCCGAGTTTATTGAGGAGATCCAAGCTTTAACGGCTGAAATTCAGGAGTTGTACTGCCTCGATGACATTCCTTGGGTGGTCGGTTACTCCGGCGGTAAGGACAGTTCGGTCACGTTGCAACTGGTTTGGAATGCCATTGCTGCTTTACCTCCTGAAAAGCGTACTAAGCCGATTTATGCGATCACGAACGACACGCTGGTCGAAAATCCCGTTGTCTCTGCTTGGGTTCGCAAATCTTTAGAGCGAATGAAGGTAGCGGCGCAAGAGCAAAATTTACCAATCGAACCGCATCTAACTTACCCAGCTGTTAAAGATACATTTTGGGTTAACTTAATTGGCAAAGGCTATCCAGCCCCCAGAAATCGTTTTAGATGGTGTACCGAACGGATGAAAATTAAGCCGGCTGACAATTTCATCCGCGAAGTCATTAGGACAAATGGCGAAATTATTCTCGTTTTAGGAACTCGAAAAGCCGAAAGCACTAAGCGAGCCAGTACAATGGCAAAGTATCGCAAGTGGCGAGTTCGCGATCGCTTGAATGTGAATCCCAATCGTCCCAACTCTTTAATGTATATGCCAATTGAAGATTGGCGTACCGATGAAGTATGGATCTACTTAAATCAATATCCCAATCCTTGGGGACATAGCAATAAAGAATTGTTTACGATGTATCGGGGCGCAACTGCCGACAACGAATGTCCTTTAGTGATCGATACATCTACGCCAAGTTGCGGCGACTCTCGATTTGGCTGTTGGGTTTGTACTATGGTCAATCAAGACAAATCCATGGAAGCCATGATCCAAAATGATGAGGAAAAAGAATGGATGCAGCCTCTCTTAGAAATTCGCAACGAATTAGATATACAAGACGATCGAGATCGCCGAGATTTTCGCCGAATTTATGGAAAAGTTCAATTGTTTGAACGAAATGTTGAGGGTGAAACTCAGGTTGCACCAATTCCGGGACCTTATACCAAAGAGTGGCGAGAGCATTGGTTGCGGCAATTATTAGAAGCTCAAACCACGGTTCGTCAAACAGCACCCGAACATATGCGAGATATTACATTAATTACTCAAAATGAACTCAGCGAGATTCGGCGCATTTGGTTAGAAGAAAAGAACGAATTCGACGAT
>CAYQUF010000307.1:0-2923 GCA_964420595.1 uncultured bacterium | reverse complement strand
CCTCGCTTGAATCGTAGATTTCAAGCGGGGAATCCTTGTCGGTTTTGTTGAATCGCGGTTTCGCATTCTTCTCCCATGCGCCTCCGATGGCTATTGTTAGAAGACTGACCGTAACTCGGTAAAGCCTGGAATAATAATCCACCCGTTAAGACAGCACTGATAAGTAGACTTTCTATGTCGTGGGAAGGTGGGCATTGCAAGTTTGCTGTGGATCGACACAATTTCAACTCGATCGGCAATTCCCACCCTACAATCCAGGTGCTTAGCCGGATTCTATATTTAGCAAACTTAAGTAATTATTAATAGCAGCGAGCGCTCGTGTATTAACAATCCCGCCGGATCGAGTCATTTGGTAGGGGCGGTTCGCGAACCGCCCGGACGCGGCGCAAATTCATAGAGCACCGTCGCCATGGAGTCAAAATGCCGGAACATATCACCTCGCTGTAAATAGCCGAGAGCGCATTGCTATAATTATCTAAACTTCGCTTCAATTTGCCGCACCACCGTCAGCGCCGAATAACTCACGCCAGCAGTTCCCTCTCCCGGATGAGTCGAATCCCCCACTAACCACAAATTCGGAAACGGGGTGCGATTGGCAAATCCAAAGGGACCGAACGTCGAAACCCGCTGACCCAATCCGCCGACAATGCCGCGATCGCGTGCGGTAAAGCGCTGAAACGTCCGTGGCGTGGCGGCTTCGCAGTGAACGATCGCCTCTGGAGTTAACTTAAAATAGTCTCCCAACCGAGCGATCGCTTCTTCGGTATATTGTTGTTTGAGCGATCGATAATCCCGACAATTCGCCCAAATGCGCGTATCGGTGAACGAAGACGCCGTAATCGTTGCCCTTCCCTCCGGCGCGCGTCCGTCTCCGGGTCGGCTCACTGACACGAACAAGGAATTATTCTCGGCAATGGGACCGGCACCATCGTATAAGAATTGCAGGTGCGGCGGACAATCCGGCGGAATTGCCTCCTGCTCCACCCCCAAATACACCACAAACGCACCCCACGGCGTCGGTAATTTTTCCACGCGATTGCTGTAGCCGCGTAATTGCGGAAACGCCTCGACCTCCAGCAACTGCGCCAAATCCTGCACCGTAACATTCGCCACCACCATATCGGCGGACTCGGTGCGAACCTCTCCGGTTTTCTGCTGGCGTACCGTCACCGCATATCCCGCATCCGTGGGTTGAATCCGTTCGACAGTATGGCGCATGTGTAACTCGCCACCGGCTTGTTGCAACCCCTCCACCAGGCGATCGCTCAACACCTGCATACTGCCCTCCAGGTGATACAATCCCTGTGGTTCGGTGGAGACCCCTAACGCCGTCGCCGCATACAGCAGTGCGGTTTCCTCCGCGTTCACCTGGGAATACAGCTTTAACTGCATATCCAGAAACGTCCGCAATCGCTCGTCCGCTCCCAACCCGAAGAACCGCAACGCATCGCCGACCGTCCACAGGGTAAACGGAACGGTAATCAGCGTCTCGGGACGCACGGCTTTGAGCAATTGCCAAACATCCCACAAATTGCGCGGCGGTAGGACGGGTTGGCGCGATTGAAACGACCAACTCACCTCAAACAGGGTTTGCATCAGTTGCCAAAACGGTTCGCTACCGGGAAACTGACGCTGGCGTTCCGCTTTCCACTGTTGCGGGTCGCGCCAAACGCTGACGGGTTCGGTTTCGCCGGGTAAATACACCGCACAGGCGGGGTCGCAGGGGGTGGCTGCGGGGATTTTGACGTTGAGTTCTGAGAAAATTTGATGGTGGATTCCGCCGGGTTCCAATCCCGCTACCTGGGTCGCACCGACATCGAAGGTAAAGCCGCGACGTTTGAAGGTGGAGGCGCAACCGCCGGGAAGGAAGGCTTGGTCGAAGGCGCAAACGCGATAGCCACGACGCGCCAGGAGTGCGGCTGCGGTTAAGCCACCGATTCCAGCGCCAATGACGACGATGCGAGGTGCACAGGGGTCAGTCATGTCAGGGTTGTTTACATTTCTTAAAACTATTATAAGGGGGCGGAATGGGTGGCACCAAGGGCGGTGTTACAATCGAGCCAAAGTTGCGACTGAGGCGTGCTATGGGGCAGCAGGGCGATCGCGCGACGACAATCCACTATCCCGACAGCGACGGGAACCCCATAGCCGACCATACGTTGCAATTTCGCTGGATTGTCTTGATTAAGGAAAATTTGGAGATCCTGTTTCGCCATCGACCGGATGTGTTTGTGGCTGGCGATTTGTTGTGGTATCCGGTGGAAGGACAGCCGCAGGTGCGTCAAGCTCCGGATGTGTTTGTGGCGTTCGGTCGTCCAAAAGGCGATCGCGGATCGTACAAGCAATGGGAGGAGGGGAATGTTGCGCCACAGGTGGTGTTTGAAATTCTCTCGCCGGGAAATCGCTTGCAAGAGATGGCGAAAAAGTTTCAGTTTTATCGGCGATATGGGGTGCGGGAGTATTACGTTTACGATCCCGCTCGGGTGGATTTGCAGGGATGGATTCGCAATGAGGATGAGTTGGAGCCGATTGAGTCGGTGGAGAATTGGGTCAGTCCGCTGTTGGGAATTCGGTTTGAGTTGACGCCGGAAACGTTGGTGTTGTACCGACCGGATGGAACGCGATTTTTGACGTCGGTGGAGTTATCGCAGCGGGTGGAACGGATGGAGGCGAAGTTGCGAGAGTTGGGGATCGATCCGAATCAGGTTTGAGAGACGAAAGGTAGGGTGTGTTACGGCGTCGTTCGATTTGAGTTCTTCGAAATTGGGTAAAATCGCTGTAACGCACCACTCGATAGCTTGGTTATGTTGGGTTTCGCGCGCTCAACCCAACCTACAATAATGCTTAGCGTTGCTGGATTCAGAAGACAAAATTAAAGCACTCTGCGTTTCAATCCCTAAAAGGGATTTGAGTGGATTTAGAC
>CAYQUF010000306.1:0-2929 GCA_964420595.1 uncultured bacterium | reverse complement strand
GAGGCGATCGACCATAAGGTAACTCCGTTTGAGCCAGGGGTGTTTTTATTGTAGTACCACCTAATTTACCCGAGGAAATTCTTGCAACACCAAGCGAAGATTGCCAATTGACTCTCGAAAGGCGATCGCTCCAATATTAATCGCCAAACACAAACTTCCCAATCCCAGCAAAATAAAGGTCGGTGCCATTACCACACCAATGACCAACCACGTCGCCACGTGCAGAATCATCGTTACCGCAAACGCACTCGCCAAACCGACCGCCAGACGAATCTGAAACGGAGGACGGCGCAACGCGGTCAACACCATCGTTTGCAACGTTGCCAATAAATTCAATGGCACCAAGAAGGCGCAAATGGTGACGCAATGAATGCGCGAAAACTCGAAGATCGGGGTGAAATCAAACATAGTTTCAGGTTATCGCAGATTGGATAAATCGGCAGTTACCGCCACTCTGACAGCGATCGCCCGAATTGTTCGAGCGACAGCAGGCAAATTCTGCCATCGTCCCGACAGCGATCGCGCTCTTTCTGGGTATTGTAGCCCCACTCGGCGAGATATAGCCGCACCGGATCGAGATCGCCGTGCTGTTTCACCGTTTCCAGGGTTTTGAGCCGATCCTCGACAAACCAAATCGACGAGGGGTCAGTTCCCCCTTTCACGAACTCCCGCAAAATCTCGTGTTTGGGACGTTTCGACTCTTTTCCGTAAATGGCGCGATCGCTCAATTGAACCCCCGCTCGTTGCAAGAGCGATCGGGCAAATCGACCCTCTTTCGTAGTAATAATTACAATCCGCACGGATGAGTTCGACACCGCTTGCAACCGTTGCGCCACCCCCGGATAAAAGCGGTGCAAACTCAGCCAACTTTCTGGATCGCTGGCAATCCAGTTATCCCGGACGCGATCGAGGGTTGCAGCAATTTCTGGCGGATTTAATCCTTCTGTTTCGACAATTTTACGGGCGATCGCCTGCCAGTTTTCCAATATGTCAGTTTCTGCAACTCCCTGCAACTGGGCGCGAATTAAAATCGGCATTTCCCACCCCGTTTCGATGACCGAACGCAACCGATAGAAACTGGGCGCGATCGCTTCGGGGAGACTGCGATCTTCGGGCAACCAAATTTGACAATACGTTCGCCACGCCGTCTGGAAATATTCGATTAAGCCATCGCAGATTACCCCATCAAAATCGAGAGCGAGAATGTCCGGGATTTTCGGTTGCATGGAACAAAAAAAGGAGGAGAGTGCCGATATTGCTATTGTCTCATCTTAAGGTCACGCATTCGCCGTTTCTGCAAAGCGAATTTTTAGGTAATTTTCCTCCATCTTCGCCCCAGACGGTTGCAACGCCGCTAATGCCTGCGGCAACACCAAATTGCGACGGTGATTGCCAATCCGAATATTCAACTCATCGCCGGTTTTGCTCAAGTTAATTTTATCTTTAGCAACCCCTGGCAAATACAATTCTAAACTATATTCGCGATTGTCTTGGGTGACCTTAACCGTAGTTTCTTGATAGTACACCTGAGTCGGATCTTCTTCAGCATAGAGCGTTTCCTTCAATCTCGTCAGGGCATCCAAACCGCACATTTCTTCCGAATACAGCGGCACTTCTTTCACCGGCAAGGGATGGAAGTTTTCGTGAATTTCGTGGCGGTGTTCTTGTTGGTGTTCCTTCCAACTCTTGAAAAACGGATCGGTGACTTCATCGGGAATAATCCGGTTGGCAACCACCAAATCCGTAGCCACGTTATACAAACTCAGATAAGAATGCGCCCGCAGCGACTCTTTAATCACCATCTTTTCGGGATTGGTAATCAGCCGCACCGAGGTTTGTTCGTTATCGGTCAGCACTTTTTCGAGGGCTTCAATTTGTTCGTAAAACTCGTAAGGCGCATCCATCACCTGCTGGTCTGGTAGGGAAAACCCAGCAATCGGTTTAAAAATCGGCTCCACAATCGGACGCAACGCAGCGGAAATGCCTTGTAGCGGCTTGTAAAACCGTCGCATATACCAACCGCTGACTTCAGGCAAACTCAGCAGGCGCAACGCCGTTCCCGTGGGGGCAGAATCGACAATCAGCACGTCATAGTCGCCTTCGTCATAGTGGCGCTTCATCCGCACCAATCCGAAAATTTCGTCCATTCCGGGCAAAATGGCGAGTTCTTCAGCCTGGACGCCTTCGAGTCCCCGTGCTTGCAGGACTTCGGTGATATACCGCTTCACCGCGCCCCAGTTGCTCTCCAGTTCGATTAAGGCGTCGAGTTCGGCTCCCCACAGGTTCTCTCTCACCTGGCGGGGTTCGTGTTCTAATTCCATATCGAAGCTATCGGCGAGGGAGTGCGCCGGGTCGGTACTCAGAACCAGGGTTTTGTAGCCCAACTCGGCACATCGCAAGCCTGTCGCTGCGGCGACGGAGGTTTTGCCCACGCCGCCTTTGCCGGTCATTAAGATTACGCGCATTGTCAAGTCCTAAATTCAGATTGTTTACATTTATTTACTTTAGCGAGTTTTCGCCCTTCGGGAACAGGTGTTGTTGCAGTACCGCCCAGCGCGAACAATGCCAGTAGTCGATATGAGAGACAATTAACCCCTCGGGATTGAGTTGGAGTTCGCTCCATCCGGGGATGGAAATGCGCGGCTGCCACGGAAGGGGACTCGTCCAGTTTAATTGCCATTCGGTAATGATGGTATCGCCCTCTCGGCGGATATCTTTCAGGTCGAGGCGAATATTTTTAAACCAGGTGGCGATGAATTCGATATTTTTGCGATAGCGATCCACGCCCCGAAACTCGTTGAGCGGGTCTCGGAAGTACACGTCCTCTGCATAGACGCTATAGGTCTGGTGGTCGGGGAAGGTTTGGTAGTCCTGTTTGATGATTTCGAGGATATCCATAAGTTCGTAGTAAGCACTTTAGTGCTTTCCC
>CAYQUF010000305.1:0-2951 GCA_964420595.1 uncultured bacterium | reverse complement strand
ACTTCGAACCATCCTCGTTGTGCTGGCGCGCGTCCGACAGCAATTGTCATAGCGCGCAAATCCTCCTTGCTCGATAGAGCTACAAGGTTTCTAGGTTTCTAAGTAAGTTAACATATCTATATACTATGACACCAAATTTGATTTCGAGGCGTGGAACTGGCAGAGAAATCTTGACGTCGGTCGATCGCCCGATCGATTGGGTGTGGGTAAATGGTGCTGTATCCCTTAGTATAGATGGGAATGCAGCGATCGCCTCTGCAAAGCGATCGGGCTTAATTCTCTTAAATTGAGAAATTAGGTCAGGACTTTCGGTCGGTCAAAAATGCCGGTCCCTCGGAGACCGGATGTGTTCACCCTTATAGCTGAAGTAATTTCATGTCCCTACAAACTAGCCCGAAAAGCGATCGCGTCCTTCGTCAAGAGGTTACTGGCTCTCGTCGATTGAGCAATTATTGGTGGGCGAGTGTCGTTTCGATTGGCGGGATTGGCTTTTTACTCGCCGGATTGTCGAGCTACTTCCGGGTCAATCTGCTCTTTTCTCTGACGGATCCGACTCAGTTGGTATTTTTCCCCCAGGGCTTTGCCATGACTCTGTACGGGGTGGCGGGTTCGCTGCTCGCTCTCTACCTGTGGGGGGTGATGGCGCTCGATGTGGGCGGCGGCTACAACGAATTTAACTTAGAGCAAGGAGAAGTGCGGATCTTCCGCTGGGGATTTCCAGGGAAAAATCGGCGGATTGAAATTACTTGTCCTACCGAAGACGTACAATCGGTGCGCGTCGAGGTGAAGGAAGGACTCAACCCGCGACGGGCACTTTACCTGAGAGCGAAGGGAAAGGGCGATATTCCGCTGACTCGGGTCGGACAGCCGCTCCCGATTTCTGAATTGGAAAATCAAGGTGCCGAATTGGCTCGCTTTCTCGGCGTTCCTTTAGAAGGTCTCTAGCAAGGTACGGAGTCAGTATGTTACAGACGATCCGACGTTCGATAGCTGTTGTATTAACGATTGGTCTTTTATTAGTTGGAGGATGTTCTTTGAGCGCTCAAACCCCTGACGAACCGAATCGAGTCGCAGGCGAGTCGCAACGGGAAAACTTGCCCCATCTCGACGGAATGGCGACGGTTGTGATGAAGGTAAACGGTTCGCCGATTACGATTGAGTTGAATGGCAAGGACGCGCCGATTACGGCGGGTAATTTTGTCGATTTAGCGCAGCGCGGCGTGTACGATAATGCGATGTTTCACCGGGTGATTCGCCAACCGCAACCGTTTGTGGCGCAAGGGGGCGACCCGTTGAGTAAAGATTCGTCTACGCCGGCGTCTCAATTGGGGACGGGCAATTTTGTCGATCCGATGACGGGTCAACCGCGCTATATTCCGCTCGAAATTAAACCGGAAGGGGCAGATAAACCGACGTACGGGCAGACGATTTCTAAAGCGCCGAAATTGAAGCACGAACGCGGTGCGGTGGCGATGGCGCGCTCCAGTTTGCCTAACTCTGCCTCGGCTCAGTTTTATTTTGCCCTGTCCGATCTCGATTTTCTCGATGGCAATTATGCCGTGTTTGGTAAGGTTGTCGAAGGGATGGATGCGGTCGATGGCATTCAACAGGGCGATCGCATCGAGTCGGTCGAGGTTGTGAAAGGATTGGATAATCTCGAAAAATAAGATTCGACGTTTTTGAGAAAAATGGGAGTGCGGGGATCGTTTCCTCCTGCTCCTGTTTTTTTTAGGGAAAGTTTGTCAGCGGTTTTGAGTGCAAAAGCATTGATTGTAGGAAAGTTGCAAAACGCGATCGGCATTCATGGGCGAACGCCAGTCTAAAACTGATGTAGTGGTGACGGGAATTGGCTTAATCTCGGCGTTGGGACATTTAACCGAGAGTTGGCAACGATTGCTCGCCGCTCGAACGGGGATCGAACGGTTGCAACCGTTTCCCGAGTTGTCTCCCCGCCCTCTCGGACTGATTGCTTCCCAACCCAGCGAATTTTTGTCCTTGACCCGACAAGTTGTGGATGCGGCGTTGTCCGATGCGGGACTGACGCCACCGTTACCCGATTGCGGGGTGGTTATCGGGTCGAGTCGCAGCCAGCAGGGTCGCTGGGAACGATCGCGTCGGGTGTGGAAGCAATCGGGAGAATCGAGGCAGGTGTTGGCGGACTGGCTGCACATGCTGCCTCATACGGGGGCGATCGCCACCGCAGGTCAAATTGGGTCAACGGGGTCGGTTTTGGCTCCGATGGCGGCGTGTGCGACCGGGATATGGGCGATCGCGCAGGGGTTCGAGCTAATTCAAACGGGTCGGTGCCAGCAGGCGATCGCGGGAGCGGTGGAGGTGCCGATTACGCCGCTGACCCTGGCAGGATTTGAGAAAATGGGGGCATTGGCGACAACGGGGGCGTATCCGTTCGATCGCTGTCGGGAAGGGTTGGTGTTGGGGGAAGGGGCGGCGGTGCTGGTGTTAGAATCGGCGGAGTTGGCGCGATCGCGCGGGGCGTCGAGTTACGGACGGGTGTTGGGATTTGGCTTGAGTGCGGACGGACATCACGTCAGCGCCCCCGATCCGAGCGGACAGGGGGCGATGGCGTCGGTGAAGCAATGTTTGGATCGCAGCGGACTGGTTCCGGCGGATATCGACTACATCCACGCTCACGGGACTGCGACTCCTCTCAACGATCGCAATGAGGCGCGTCTGATTCGTCACTTATTTCCCCACGGCGTTGCAGTGAGTTCGACGAAGGGGGCGACGGGTCACGCGGTGGGGGCGTCTGGCGCGTTGGGGGCGGCGTTTGGTTTGATGGCGTTGAAGCATGGGATTTTGCCGCCGTGCGTGGGGTTGTCGGATCCGGAGTTCGAGTTGGATTTAGTCCAGCAGGCGCGTCCGAGTCGGGTTGACCATGTGTTGTGTTTGAGTTTTGGGTTTGGCGGACAAAATGCGGTGATGGCGTTGGG
>CAYQUF010000304.1:0-2963 GCA_964420595.1 uncultured bacterium | reverse complement strand
GTAAATCATTGTTGTTTTACCTTTGAGATTTTACCCTTTGAAAATGGCGCGATCGCACTTTTAATCGTATTTTGTAAAACTTGAATTGTAGCGACAGCCGGATCCTTAATCAACATTCCTTTCCACCGCCACTTCAACCATCGCAGCATCTGGACGTAACATCCCAACCGTTCTTGACGAGTTAAATTAGCACGAGCGATCGCATCTAAATATTCTTGAAACAGACGAAAACGCGGTAACGTCGCTTTCCCTTTAGTCGTCGGGTCGAACCACTGCACGTACAGCCGGGAAGATTGACGCGACAGGGCAATTTCGAGAGACTGCTTTGCGTGTCTTCTAGGAAAGAATAATGCCTCTGAAATTTCTCCAAACTTTCCGAGTAAAGATAATCGCGCCAGTAAAACGCGATCGCCCCCTGAATAGCTGCCAATCAGCGGCATTTTTCGGAGAACTTCAGTCCGCATCAAACCAAATATAGGATAACAAGGATGGGGAACGCAAATAATGTCGCCAAATCGCTCTTGCGGCTTTGCAGAATCCGTTTTCATCGTGGCATTCGCCGTCGGAATATAGAGTTTATTGCCCTCATTCACGGGATCGCCGCGATCGTCAATCATTTGTACTTGAGTATGAGATAGCACAATTTCCGGATCGCGATCGAGTACTGCGACACATTTTTCTAAAAACGTTGGCGCGCAAATATCGTCATGTGCAGCCCACTTAAAATATTCTCCCTTGGCAAGTTCAAACACGCGATTGTAATTTCGCGCAGGACCGATATTTTCGGCGTTGCGAACATAATGCACTCGCCGATCTTTTTCGACATACTCTCGGCAAATCTGCTCGGTGTTATCGGTTGAGGCATTATCCGAAATCAGAACCTCAAAGTTTTCATACGTTTGAGTCAAGAGAGAGTCCAAAGCTTCACGCAAAAAATCCTCCCCGTTGTAAACTGGCACCCCGATACTAACTAAAGATTTGCGATCTCCGACCACGGCTCTATCTCTAACCTCAATTAAAGTTCACACCATCTAATCTAACTCGATCTAGACAAGCGTGAAATAGGTAATGCCGAACTGTAGACAAATTTTGACGTATTGGCATAACCGACTTCACGCTATTTCAAACGACGCCAATTAACGTTAGACAAAGCTAAATTGCGAACTATAGAGATCCAATCCAGACCCTCCTTCGACAATTGCGATCAGTTCGTTCGCTTCAGGATGTTGCTCGAAAATTGCGATCCCGGAAGGTAATCCATCCGGAGAAGCTCCGAGAATGTAATTGTCCGCACTACCGCGCAATTGGATAACATCATTGTCGGTATCATTGAAATCCTTAATCAGCGCATAATCTTCCGTTCCGGCACTGCCAATTATCTCGTCATCGTAGTAAGTCTGAGTAGTATCAGCCAACATAAACGTATCGGCACCGCCAAGTCCGGTCAGCTCGTCAACTTCACCCTGTCCGGGATTCGTTCGAGCCGGATCGACCCCGTACACCGAATTATTGCCCGAACCGCCAGACACTAAATTATCGCGTCCGCTTCCGGCAGCTAACACCTCAATCGCCATAATCGGAGCCTTACTCGCACTCGCCGAAAAGTCAAGATTCAAAACACCATCGGCAACCTCAACATTTTCCAAAGTTTTAGTGACGAGAACGTCGCGACCGATTTCAGAAAATAGATCGACATCGTCGAGGAGAACCTGACCTTCAGCCGCTACATCAAACACGCGACCGCCAACATAATCGAAAGCATTTTCAATAAAGCTGAGATTGACATCATACGTTCCATTGGCGATCGCAATCTCATAGCCAAACGCAGTTTGAGCGCGTTCGTGGCGATACAGTCCCGGATCGTCCGTGACCCCGAGATCGATCGGTGATTGAGGTGCTTCGTGTGGCAGTCCACCATTAAAGCTATGGTCTGCCGACCAAGTTTTTCCAAAGCGATCCGTATAAGTTTCGCCCCCAGTATTAATGCGAATGGGAAGATCGTCATCAATAATGGTCACTGCACTTTGGGGAACGCTCAAACCGTCATAGCTCGCATCAATACTTTGCGATTCGTGCCCAATAAAACTCGCGTGACTACCTTCAGAAATCGTGTCATCGATCGCCGTCACATTAACAGTTTGCGCCACATCCCAATCATCGGGCGTAAACGTCAAACTGGTTCGATCTGCACTCACTTGGTCATCGACAAGCAGATTAACGGTAACATCCGCACTCGGTTGTTTGGCAAGAGTTACCCCGTAACTGTAACCGCCATCAATCTCAGAAATTTCTAGATTTTCGTCAATTTCCGTCAAGACGATACCGCTTAACCCGCCATCTTCAGGAACGATGGGAGCCGCACCATTAAAGAAGTAATCGACTTGCGAAGCGAACGCCGGATTGCTGCCAGAGTTCGACGCAAACGGTCCGACTGAAGTCACGTTTAAAGTATGGTTGAAGCTTCCGGCACTGAGCCAATTCGACCCATCTGCCGAATGCTCGAACGTCCAAGTATCGCCTTGACGGCTGACCCGCAAGTAAGCTCCAGCTTCCGAATCAATCGAATCCTTAATTTGTACCGTGGACGACCCGCCGCTAGTCGTAGCCGCAAAAATATTCAGCCGCGACCCATCATGGTAAGTATCGAAGCGAATCCAGTCATCTTCATCTTGCTCGACCAGAATTCCTTGAGTTTGATTGCCCTGAGCGGGTTGAGAATGGTACTTGACTTCTAACTCGAAATCGCTATTTTGAGCCACCTGCATGGCACGAAGCGATTGCTTACTCGTCTTCCACAGGTCGTGAGTAGTCCCTTCGGGAACCGACAATTCCAGATAGCCTTCACCCGTTCCAGGAATAATAACGCCGTAAGTCCCATCATTTAACGGGTCAAGAATCGTCCAACGCGGATCCAGCGTGGCATTGCTAAAGTCATCGGACTCAAAACTCGCCGCGAGGTCAGC
>CAYQUF010000303.1:0-3056 GCA_964420595.1 uncultured bacterium | reverse complement strand
TTGTCAAATCAAATGACTCTGGCTGCTGTTGCAATTTTTGTCCCAATCTCAATGCTTCCAGGAGCGCGTCAAAATAGCGGCGATTCTCCGATAGCGTGAGTGAATACTGCGCCAGCGAATTAACCAAACTCTGCTGAAACTGTTGCGCTCTCTCCTTTTCCGCCTGCACCTGCAACCCAAACCGAACCGCAACAAACGTCGTCCCCGCCAAAATACACGCTGCTGAAATCGATCCCGCCAACAATACCTTTAAAATCCGATTGAACTTCCGATCGCTCTGTTGCTGTAACGTCCGCGCGCGTTCCAACTCTCCCAAAATATCCGCACTGCGTTGCGCTCGCACAAAAGGGACGAAATAATCGTGAACCAACTGATAACGATCGCCTTTAGGATCCGACAACCGCACCACCAACCGCGACTCGATTAATAACGGTAACACCGACTCCAATCGACGCGCTTGCGACCCCAACTCCTCCGCCAATTCCGCCTTCGTTTTCAGCGGACGAGTGCGATCCTCATCCGTGAGCAAATATAACACCAACTGCGCCGTTTGTTCGTTCTCCTCCCCGCAATCTCGAATAATTTCTAACAGGTGTCGTTCCACCAACTCCCGCTTGTCGCCAATGGTGCGATAGTCCGCCAGCGCGTGAATTCGCTCCGCTTGCAATTGCGCGCCAACCACCTGCAACTCAATCGGACGCACGCATCCCAACTCCTGCGCCAAATCCTCCACCAACTGCTCCACCAGCGCCTCTTCCAACGCAAACGCCGTCGAGTCCGTCAGCGAGCCAATCACCGACTTGGCATCTTCTTTAGAAAAATTGCCCAAATAATACAACCATTCTTTGTGTAAAATATTGTTGTTGACCACATCAAAATCCACCAGGCGATGATTGCATTCGAGCAAATAGTGCAAGTAATCTTCCCGCAGCGAAAGAATCACCCGCACCCCTTCAATATTCAAACCCGTCTTTAAAAATTCGTAGAACTCTCGCCGCTGTTCCGGTTGCTTGCAGGCAAAAAAGAACTCTTCAAATTGGTCGAAAATCAGGACAATTAAACGATTTTCCTTCGCAGTGCGACCGAGGCGATCGCAAATTGACCCAATCGAATCCAACGGCGGTTCGCCAAGTGCGACTCCCAGGCGATCGCCCAAAACCGACACCCAATTGGGATACACTTGTTGCAGCACCGGAACCACGTCGTTACACCCAATCGGATGCTGTTGCAACGTCGGAATTAACCCCGCCTGCAATAGCGAACTTTTCCCCACCCCCGATTGTCCGTGAATAATCGTCAGCCTGCTATCGTGGCGACCGATACGCTCTTGCAGCCGTTGAATGTCTTGCTGGCGACCGGATGCAGCGATTTCCCGTCCCGCCATGCGCCGTTCGTCCGTGGGACGTGCGGCGGGATTGAGCACCGTCAGTCGGGGACGCAACCGCATCACCCCCAAAAAGGCGCGAAACCCGAATTGATATTCGATCGCGCGTCGTTCCTGCTTCGTCTCCAATGCAGCCAGATACTGGCGATTTTGGAAATAGAGATCGTGTAATTGGGTTAAAATGCGAACGTAGAGGGATGGGTCGTAAGCCGGATCGGTGTGCGATCGCGCCTCGTTCAAAGGGTCGATCGCCTCCCCAGACGCTCCCAACTGCACCTGCGCGCGGGACAGAGATAGCAAAATCCAACCGCGATGGTAGGCTCGCGACCACTGCAACGCCGCCGAATCCCCCGCACTGTCGAGGATTTGCAACGCCTCTCGCGCCAACTGCGCCACCCGTTCCCACTGCGATCGCGCGCTCTCCACTTCCGCCTGTAAAATCCCGCGATCGTGCGCTTCCCAAATCGGGTTAGGATAGTGGCGGTGCAACGCCGTGGCTCGCTGCGCCACTGCTTCCAACGCTTCCCACTCCCCCAACCGCTGCAAGATCTCGCCGAGGGGATTGATAAATTTTGCCGCTAAATCCGGTCGTTCGGCTCGGTCGAAGGTGGCGATCGCGCGTTGGTAGCAATCTCTCGCCTTGCAATAGGCTTCCTCCGAATGCAGGCGATCGCGTTCGGCTTCAAACCGCCACCACCATCCTAAATAAAATAACACGCCCCCCTGTCGTTCCAGCAGGCGATCGGTGGGAAATTGTTCGATGGCGCGATCGTAGCATTCCCGCGATTGCTGTGACGTGGGTGCGAGCAATCCCCGCACGAACTCCAAACTCGCCGCCAACCCCGGATCGAGATCGACACCCCGCTGTTGCAGGGTTTTGCAGGCGACCTCAAACTCGCTGCGTCGGGGAGATTCCGCGTTTAAGTTCAACTCGGCGCGATCGCAAAATCGCAACGCTCCCGCATCCAATAGTCGATCGAAAACATCCGCCACCACCGACTCGACAAAGGCGATGACCTCCTCCGTCGCCAACTGGAACTGCACCGAAGTCGTCCAACTGAAGAAATCCGGCGCAATCCGAATCATCCGACTCAAAGTTGTATCGCTGACCCACCACACCATCGGACAGGTGAAATGCTTGCGAAATTCCTCCCGAATCATATTGGCGTTGGCGAGCAAGCGATCCAGATTTCGCACCGTCTCGAACTCGCACACCATCACCGCTGGCGGGATGCGGTCTGGAAATTGCTCGTGAAGGGTAGAAAACAGCCAAATGGTCGAGGGATTCAGACAATACTGGGAAAACTCGATTTCCCCTCGCTGTCGCAACCGTTGGATGAGAGCATGGCGCAGGCGATCGGAGTTACACCGCGCTAGAATAATCGAAAATTCCCCTTGCGACCAGGCGATCGCGCGTTCGAGTTCTGCGATCGCTTTTTGATGCGCCTCGGGGAGGGAATCGCTGGAGGAGAGGCGGTTCATAGCGTGCTGGTTGCGAACTTGGAGGGGGGAGGTGGGGAGATCGGTAGGGTGCGTTAGTTAAAAGCAGCAATGACTCAGAACGGGTAACCAATCGCCCTAACGCACCAACTATAATTTAACTAATGAGGGGTTCGGGGAGCAATAAGTCCCGCGCTCTACCTGAAAGGTGAGCGTCGGGATACATGGACTC
>CAYQUF010000302.1:0-3083 GCA_964420595.1 uncultured bacterium | reverse complement strand
GGCGCGATCGTTTTTGGCGGAGGCGGGGATTGAGGTGCCGATCTATTTTACCCATGCCGAGGCGATCGAAACTCAGCCGTCGCCGGTGCAGTTGCGGACGTTGGTGATGCCTGCGGAGTTGCGGCGGTTTGAATTAGAGGCGAAGGCGACGGGACCGGAGGCGGAACCGTTGTGGCAGCAACCGGGGAACGAACCCGCACCGCCGATTTTGGATGCCGGAGCGATTCAGTTTCTCGATGGCAGCTATCGCCTCGGTCAGATTTCGCGGGTGCTGACGGATCCGTGGGCGAAGGTGGATCCGGTGCGGAGCGAGGCGGAGATTCGGGCGCAGGTGGGCAGGGTTTTGCCGCCGCTGGCGGGGTTACCGGGAAGGTGGCGCGAGTGTATTGTGGCGTTTCGCGGCGATGGGTTGCCGTGGGTCGGTCGGATGGATGGGATTGAGGGGATGGTGCTGTTTTCGGGGTTTAGCAATCCGTTCGTGTTGGTTCCGGCGTTGGCGCGGCGGTTGGTGGAGGGGATGGGGGGATGAGGGGATGGGGTATGCATTCCCAGGACGATGTTGGTGGCGGGAATGTCCATAGCGATAAGTTCTCGGACGAGATCGGGTTCGGTCAGGTTGCGCTGAATCCAGAATTTTGTTGTCTCGGATTTCGAGATGAATCAGACAGTTATAAATTCGCTTGAGACCTTGCCAGCCGAGGGTGAGGAGTAAATAGCGATCGCGTTGGGGATCGAAGACTAATTAGGTTTCAATGTCTGGTTGGTTGCTCGTTGTTTGGGTCTGGCTGGATCGGAGCTTATGGATGCATTGGCGATAGTCGCCTTGCCAGTCGCAAACCACTAGCTTGACTTGATATTGCGCGATCGCTTTTCGTGTAAATGTGGTTTGAAAGAAGGCATCGAATCAATCTATTTTTTCAATACATACTTGGTATTTCGGTAAACCACCCATTGCAAAGAGCGGTGGTCTACTTGTCTTTGATTATGTCCGTCTTCAATTTCTAGGTCAACGACGGGAGACCGACCTAAAGCATTCCCTTCGTTAGTCAGACGATATCCGGTTAGGACTCGCTCCTGTTTGTCTTTTTTGATAAAGCAAACTTGCATCAAAACATAAGGCGGAATGGAAGCAAAAACTTCTGCTAATTTAGTGGCAGGAAGCTGCTCTTCTTTTTCGACATTAAGGTTGATTGACTCGTTTTGAAGTAGAGAATCGCCGACCAGGATAATGGGAAGTTGACCATCTTCCTTCTGATGAGCATTCAGATGAACGCACGCTGTCAAACCAGGTTCTGGTTTTGTTTCTGTAACACGTAAAAAATATGGAAGTTGAACAATTGACATGATTTTAAAGCCTCTAAATGAGTATCTTCACAAGAACCAAGTTTAGGAATTGCAAGGAAGGTTAGTAAATTCAAAATACTGCTGTTTAAATTCAGCCACTTATTAAGGGTTTCCGTCCCCTTGCGGAGAAATTGGGGAGTTGAACCTATCTTTATCCATTAAAAAATCTCATCCCTAACGTTTGAATAATATTGCGGACTTAGGATGCGCCTATCCATAACGGTATTAGTCCGGGATTCAGTCTCGTGGTTCCAACCAAAGGGGACACAGACTGACGCCGAATTAGCGAGAGTATTATCCGGCGAGTAGACCGTGCAGGCAAACTGGGGTTCATCCCCATCTAGCATCACGAACAGCGGCACGCCCGCGTCTTCGATGCCTCTCAGACCGAATTCACACTCATGTGCCCAGTCTCGGACACGCTCAGTGCGCCCTGAGACGTAGCTAGGGCGATAAAACCGATGCAACCCATAGTTTTCCCCTAAAACCGCGCTGTCACCCATTCCAGGCGAACACGGAGGGGTTTGAGCTAATAGGGGTAGCTGAGAGGGTGTAATGACTAAAGTGGGTACCCCCACACCCAAGGCTAAAGACTTTAAAATCCTCATAATTCTATCTATATAGAACCATATCTCTAAGTTTAACAGCGACACCTTCTTTTCTCAACCTTGTGCCAAGGCACGCAGCGATCGCCCCATTCCAAACAATTTACCCCAATCGGATCGCCATGAACCGACAATCACTTCATATAACCGACAACTTACTTCACAATACACTGTGATATAGTGACCCTCAAGGGTCAGGCTAACAGGTAAATTGAGAACGATGACACTTAGTGCAGCGCCACCGACATCAATGATCGAACGAGCCAGAATCAGTCTCGCCAAACTCTATATCGAGGCTGGAAACATCACCAATCGCGAGATTTCCGAAGCCACCGGAATCCACCCCAACACGGTCACCGCTTACCGGAACGGTTCCGTGCAGCGTCCTGACGTGGCGACAGTGGTGAAGCTTCGGAATTTCTTTTCCCAGAAATTAGGGCGACCCGTGACCATTGACGAAATGGTGCAAATCGATGAGTGATGCGATGAAGGCTCGACGCGCCGTCATGCAGCTTGGCAATCTCGAACTCGACGTGTTTCAGTTACCCGACGGTAGCTATCGGATGAGCCAGACTCAGATTGCCGAAGCGGTCGGTTTGAGCCGACAGTATTTGTCACGGTTTTTGAGTTCAAAATGGCTGAAAGCCTTACCAGGACTGGATCGTTCTAGTCACGATTTCGATCGTGTCGAGTATGAAGGTCGGGGACGACCGATTAATGCAGTTCCTCTCGATATTGCATTCGCGTTTTGGCTCTACCAAGTTACGAGGGGAAACAAACGAGCGATCGCGCTGGCTTATGCGTGCGGGACTGAAACTCTTACCCGTCGTGCAGACCGAGCGTTTGGCGTGGTGCGCCCGGAACAGGAGTATAACCAAATACTATCTGAGATGGCAAATACGATCGCCCAACTCGACCGAACTCTCCAGCAGCGCGATCGCGAAATTGACATGCTTCAGGGGGAATACGCTACTGATGACATTGCTCGCGAGAACTTCGAGTATTTGACTGAGGAGGTTCGACGGCTGTCAGACCGACTGAGGGAGTTAGGTGAAGATCCTTATGGGTAGAGGGCGATCGTGGTTTTAAAACGATAGGGGAGATTGGGATAAAGAGAACGAGGTTTCGCGTTGG
>CAYQUF010000301.1:0-3103 GCA_964420595.1 uncultured bacterium | reverse complement strand
ATCAGGGGGCAACCCCGCCAATTGCCCCTCGATCGGGTTGATTCAGACAAATTTAGCGCATCGTGACGAATTCCTCCGCCGTGGAGGGGTGAATGCCAACGGTTGCGTCAAAGTCCTTCTTCGTCGCTCCCATGTTGACGGCGATCGCCATCCCCTGAATAATTTCGGCGGCGTCTTTCCCGACCATGTGAACCCCAAGAACGCGCTCGGTGTGGATATCGGTCACCAGTTTGACCATCACCTTTTCGTCTTTCCCGGTAAGGCTGTGAAACATGGGACGGAACCGCATCCGATAGACCTTCACGTCCTCCTCGCCTAATTTTTCCCGTGCTTCTTCTTCGGTCATTCCGACCGTGGCGGCTTCCGGTTGCGAGAATACCGCAGAGGGTACGCCAGAGTAAGGAATGTAGCAGGGACGGTGTCCGAATTCGGTATCGGCAAAAGCGCGACCCTCGGCGATCGCCACGGGGGTAAGATTGAGGCGATCGGTGCAGTCGCCAATGGCAAAGATATTCGGCTGCGAGGTGCTGCTATCGGTTTTCACCGCGATCGCGCCGTTGTGGGTTTCAACGCCAACATTGTCCAGTCCCAGCATGTCCAAACTCGGCTTGCGACCGGTGGCGCACAAAATCTTATCCACCACCAGCGGCTCGGCATTTTTCCCCGACAGGTGAAGTTTTAACCCTTCCTCAGTTTTCTCGATTTTGTCGATGACCGTTTCGGTGCGGAAGTCGATACCGTGTTTCGCCATTCCCTCTTGCACGTTGGCGCGCAGATCCCCATCGAATTGCGTCAGGATCAGGTCTTTGCGAATAATCTGAGTCACCTGCGCTCCCAAGCCGTTCATGATGCAGGCAAATTCGGTCCCGATATAGCCGCCGCCGAGAACGGCAAAGCGTTTGGGAAATTCCGGCAGTTTAAACATATCCCGCGAGGTCGAGGTATGCTCGATGCCGGGAATGTCGGGTTTGATGGGTTTACCGCCGACCGCAATCAGGATCTTTTCGGCACTCACCTTGCGATCGCCAATTTCAACGGTATGGGCGTCCACCAATTTAGCATCGCCAAGCATTAACTCGACCCCGGCTTTATCCAAAAATTCGGTATGGCGTCCGCTGAGGCGGCGAACTTCGTTATCCACCGTTTCCACCAGTTTGTTCCAGTCGAAGTGGGGTTCGACCTCGCTCCAACCGTAACCGGTGGCATCTTCGTAGGCGTGAGAAAAGCCGGAAGCGTAGACCATCAGCTTTTTCGGCACGCAACCGCGAATCACGCAGGTGCCGCCGACGAGATCCCGCTCGACAATTCCCACTTTCGCGCCATAGGATGCCGCACGTTTGGATGCCGCGAGTCCGCCAGACCCCGCGCCAATGACGAATAGATCGTAATCGAATGCCATAGAATGAGTTACTCCTTAATCGATCGAAAAGCGGTCAAATTTTAAGAAACGCTAAAAATTGTTCTCGCGAGTCTGTCCGGGTCACCCCCCTAGAACTAGGATGGCGGCGATCGCGCGATAAGTCTCGTATTTTTGTGCTAGCGTTTTGAGGCTGCGAGGCTGTAACGCTGGCACTTCAGGGTTTTTCCCGCATCCGAGATTGTTAGTACGATCGCGATCGCGTACGTATATTTTTATGAGAGAAATTATAGTATTTGTAAAGAACGAGCGATATCTCCGCAATCTTTAGACGTTCCGGAGCTGTCATAATAAGACCGGCAGAGCCGATCGATGCGAAGCGATCGACTCGCAGATCGATCCGAAGACCGTCCGTCGTTTTGAAATCGATCTTAACGGTAGGTCAGCCAATCTCGGGATCTATCTTTAGAAATATTTCTACCCTAGCGATCGATCTGAACAGCAGCGGCATCAATTTCGTTCTCGTCTTGAATGTTGGGTGCATCGGCGACCGATATGTCAACAAAAGCTTCCCGTCACGACTTTCGGGATTCCCATCTGCTCGCGCCTCCCGCTCGGGCATTAAAAAGTATCGTCCACAAACAGGTATCGGGACGGCTGACCGTCCGCGATCCCTATCAAGAAGGCGTATGCTGGCGCGTCTACGTCGGTCGGGGTCAAGTCCATTTTGCCACCAGTACCACCGGACAAGCCGAACGCCTTGCCTATCTGCTGCAATGGTACTGTCCGGAACTACCGCCGGCTGAAGCGTCGAAAGCGCGATCGGATTACGCCTATATCTGTCAGTATTGGCGATCGGGCGAACTGTCGTTGCGGCGCATGCGCCAACTGCTATTTTGGCTGAGTCAGGAAGCCTTCGTCCACCTGCTCTCCCTTCCCCAAGCCAAACTGCAATTTGAAAAAACCGTCGGACTCGATCCCCTGCTGCTGTCGGTTCCCGTCCGCCGCACCATCGAACCGATTCGCGGCATTATCAATCGATCGCGCAGCTTGCATCCCCACATTCGCTCCCCGTTCCAGCGTCCGGTGCTCGTCGATCGCGATCGCGCCCTGAACACCCTGCGAGATCGACTGCGCAACCCTCAATTTAGCGAGCAATTAGCACGCCTGCTCGATCGACAGGCTTGCTTTTACGAACTTGCCTATCACCTGCACGCCGATACCCTGGCGATTTCCATGCTGTTGCACCCCCCGATCCGCGACGGCGCGATCGCCATCGAACCCTATCGCCATCCCCGCCACCTCAACCGAGGCACCATCGCCTGCGTGGACGACAGCAAAACCGTGCAACGCCAAGTCCAGCTCATGCTCGAAGCCGCCGGATATCGCACCCGACCATTCACCGATCCCACCATCGCCGCTCGAGAGCTGCTGCAACAACCGCCCGACTTGATCCTGATGGACATCAATATGCCGCACATCGACGGGTACGAACTGTGTCGGCGACTGCGCCACAACCCCAATTTCCCCGAAATCCCGATTATCATGCTCACCGGACGGGAAGGCTTGATCGATCGACTGCGATCGCGCATGGTCGGCGCAGACGAGTTTATCACCAAACCCTTTTCCAGCGACGTTTTGCTCCAGGCGATCGGCGATCGGCTTCAAACCGAGCGACCGTCGATTGTCGAACCTCAAAAGGGTTGGTTGTTCTCCCCCTTACCTGCCATCGGTTGAGGAAGGCAA
>CAYQUF010000300.1:0-3301 GCA_964420595.1 uncultured bacterium | reverse complement strand
AGGTCATCGATCGCCACAAAGTCAAACCACCGCAACGCACCACCATCAAGTTGACAACAATCAATCAAACAATCGGAAGAAATTCAACACCGAAAACGCCTGACCCACCGGACGCAACACGGAACCGACCGTATCGGTAACCTTCGTCAGACCCGATCGCCCCACGACAATGACATCATTTTCGCGCAACGTCGGGTTATCTTCCTCGCTAATTCCCGACCCCAATTCAATATCGATATCGCGGCGTTCCACCGTTCCATTCGGTTGCAGGCGAATCAGTTCCACCGAACTCTTACGAGCGCGATTGTTAAAGCCACCCGCCGTCAAAATTGCTTGGTTTAACGGCGTATTCGGCGGCACTTCAATCGTTCCCGGTTGCTCCACCTCGCCGACAATATTCACCGAAATCGAATCGGGAGAGAAACTCGCCGACGCCAGCGTGGGTGCCTCATCCGGGTCGATCGCCGTTGCGGTGGGAATTTCGACCGTATCCCCCTGTTGTAAAATTAAATCCTGTTCGAGATCCCCTTGTTGCAGCAACTCCCACAGGTTCACGTCAATGGTTTTGCGCGTTCCCTCGCGGGTGGTGCGGCGAACTTTGACGCTGCGAATGTCCGCCATCTGGGTAATGCCTCCCGCCACCTGGATCGCGCGAGTGACGGTGGGAAGGCGGCTGTCGCTGTCGGTTTCCCCTTGGACGATATGGGGTCCCGGACGCGCCACTTCTCCCACTACGGCGACGTTAACCGACTGGGTGCGATCGGCGGCGAAGCTAGCGGCGGCGAGATAGTGAGCTTCGGTGGTATCGATATTTCGCGCCGTGGGAATGACAACGGTATCGCCTTCTTGCAGAATTAAATCTTGAGTGCGATCGCCCTGTCGCAATAACTGCCACAAGTTGACACTAATTGTTTGATATTGTCCGGAATTGGTCGAACGGCGGACGCGAATGTTGCGAATGTCCGCAGATGGGGTAATTCCCCCCGCTTCCTCTAACGAGGCGGTGAGACGGGGACGCTCGCTTTCTCCCGTGGGTTTGATGGTATGGGAGCCGGGACGGGTGACTTCGCCGACAACGACGATATTCAACGGCTGAGCGCGATCGCCGGCAAAACTCGCATCCGCCATGCGCGGCATTTGAGCCAGATTCACCGAAGTTGCGGTGGGAATCACGATCGTGTCGCCATCTCGTAAGGGAATATCCTGACTCAAATCGTTGCCTTGGATCACCGACCACAAATCTACCGTAATAATTTGCGCCGGACGGTTACCCGGTTGGGGACGGCGAATTCGCACCTGTCGCAGTTCGGCGGCTTGGGTGATTCCCCCAGCTTTTTCAATGGCGTCGGTGACCGTGGGGAACGAGGCACTTTCCTCCATCGCCATGGTATAGGAGCCGGGACGGTTGACTTCTCCCGAGACTCCCAATCGCAGCGGACGGGGTTGGAGCAAGCTGACGGTGACGTAGGGACGCCGGACGTAATAGGCGTAAGCAGCGGCGATCGCTCGTGAGGCTCCATCGAGGTTCATTCCGCCAACGGAGACTTTCCCCACCAACGGGAGATTGACCGAGCCATCGACGAGGACGCGAGCTTCACCGCTGTATTCTTCGACACCCGCAAAGTCGATGTTAATGCGATCGCCCGTTCCCAGATGATAGTCTTGATTGTTAATTTGTTGGGCGGGAACCGTGGGGGCATTGTTGGAGCCGGAGAAGCCGGGTAAGCTAGTTTGAGCGATCGCTGGATTGGAAATCGCGACGGTCGCCAGGAGAGAGAGAGCCAGAGGAGATACGCGCATAGTTGAGAAAACCGCAGGTGTTCGAGAGTGCGAACGGTTGGGGATGCCAACAATCCATACAACCGGGTACGCTATCTCTCAGGACAATTGGCGGGGAATCAGGGTTCCGCGATCGGGCGACAAGGGGCGATCTCGCTTGCGATTCCACCCTCGGACAAGGGACGACCTTTACAATAACGTTGCCGGAGGTAGGTTTTGCGCGAATGATCTATAAACTTCAGCGCGTTGCCAACCGCAACTTTCTCAATAGTGTCTGCAAAATCGTTTCGTTCTGAGTCGCAATATCGGCTCGACCGCGCATCCCGGCTTGGAGGCGACAGGTACGGCTTTCTGATTGCAACTGTCGGGTTTGGGGCAAAATCGTCACCCGATAGTGCAGTGCTTCTGACTGGGACTCGGATGGTTGGGTGTCGGGCGAAATACTGTCAACTCGTCCTTTCAACAGACCGTTTTTAGCCATTTGGGGACTTGGGGTGAGGGTTCAAAAACCGGGTTTCTTAATTTAATACCAATGGATTTCAGCTTGGTAGGTTCGATCGTTAGGAAATTGTCCGAGACCGATGCCTTTGAGTTTATGCCAGCGTCACCCCTCAAATTGTTGTTTGAATGTAGAGGCGCGCGTATTTTTCGTCCCTTTTGCTCTTACTTTTTACAGAGATTTAGGCTTAACCTCGAATTCCATGTAATTTCTTCTCGTGATTCAATGTCTTCAGCTAGTAAACGAATCAGTTTAATTTTATCAAGGTGTGAAAGTTGCTTGGTGGTGTAGAGAAGTTCTGTAAGCGTCATCATAAATTGGGGTATGGTGATTTGGACAATAGTTTGGGTGGGACAGTTTTTATTTTATCCCAAGTTTCAGGGAAAACTCCGGTTTCTTAAATCTCCTCTAACCAGGTTTCAATCGCAGACAACAGATTGGGTTGATTCGGCGGAAAGCCTTTTAACGGCGCTTCTAGGGGTTCGTCGTCGGGACAGGTGGTGTCCCAGATGAGTTTGCCCCCTATCGTTCCAAATTGTGCAACCACTGAAGGATATTAGCAATCAAATCTGGGTCGCTTTCCAGGAATTGCGGTAATTGGCAATTGGCAAGCTGTTTGCCTACAACCACCGCAATGGGCGGATGGCTAAACCGGGCGAGTTGATTGAGTACCGCCCTATCAAACCCTTGGGGGGGTGGGTCGGTGGGTGCTTCGTAGAAGATGAGGGCGATTTTCTCTTCACTGAGGTCATCTTCGCAGTAGGCTTGCAATTCGCCAATGGTGCGGGGTTTACCGTCTGGACTGGCGGGACAGCCTGCTTTTTTGAGGGCGGTGTAGATTTGCAGGGCGGGGTTACTAGGGTCGCTGAAGCGGCTACCGTCGATGCAAATGATTTGGCAGTTTGGGGGGCGACTCGATGACTGGATGGCTTCGTTAATACTCTGGGGCAAAAGTGCTAGGTTGCAATGCTGGGTGAAGGGAGTGGAAGCAACTGGAGTATTGTCTTCAACTTCGGGATGGGG
>CAYQUF010000299.1:0-3308 GCA_964420595.1 uncultured bacterium | reverse complement strand
ATCGCCCGAAATCACGTCATCCCCCGTGGCACCGGCTGCCGTGTCGTTGCCTTGACCGCCGAAGACGGTATCGTTGCCTTCGCCGCCATCGAGGGTGTCGTCGCCTTGATTGCCGAAGAACAAGTCGTCGCCATCTTCGCCCAGGAAGCGATCGTTTCCATCGCCACCGACGGCAATATCGTTTCCATCGCCGCTGTCGAGAATATCTTCGCCCGGTCCGCCGCTAAGGAAGTCGTCGCCATCGCCCCCTGAGACCGAATCGCTGCCAAAGTCGCCGGAGACGAAATCGTTGCCCGTATCGCCTTCGACCGAGTCGTCTCCTTGACCGCCATAGACGATATCGTTACCGCCGCCGCCGTTGGCGAAATCGTTGCCTTGGTTGCCGAAGAGGCGATCGTTGCCTAAATCGCCCCACAGAAAATCGTTGCCGCTATCTCCGGCAATTAAATCGTTGTCTTGACCGCCGAAGACGCTATCGTTTCCTTCCCCAGCAAAGATGCTGTCGTTGCCGCTGTCCCCTCGCAGCAGGTCGTTTCCTTGGTCGCCAACAATGGAGTCTGCGCCTTGCCCGCCGGACAATTCGTCATCCCCCGTATTGCCAGCGAGAGTATCGCTACTGCTTTCGCCGAAGATAGTATCGTTGCCCATGAAACCGATAACCATTTCGGGCGCTTCACCACCTGTGAAGATGTTATCGGTATCGTCTAGAAAAATAGTTCCCGACATCTTACCTCGATCGCTCCTACAGCACCCACGGGGGATAACATAGTCTAATGTATGCGAGAGTTTTTACTTTTGCCAAAGATCGGCAATCCATCGTTTGACCCAATCTGGCGCACTCCCGACAAAACTCGGCTTAAAAACCGCTGCCAGTCTAGCAAAAAATCCAGCGAGTTGAATTTTTGCGCTAATATCGGCGAAACTGAACCCATAAGACGTTTCGGGGTGGCACGAAGTTTCTCGCAGGTCGTCGCTCTCGCACGGCACTCGCATTCAACCAACATTCCAGTGGCAAGTGAGGCAGTATCGACGTGGCTCAACATTCTTCAATTCCAAGGGCGATCGCGCCGATTAAGTTCGGGACGGATGGCTGGCGCGGTCGGATTGCAGCAGATTTTACCTTAGATCGCGTGGCTCTGGTGGCGCCGATCGCGGCTCGGGTGCTCTCCCAAACCTACGGGAACGAAACGGGCAGCCGGACAGCGATCGTGGGCTACGATCGCCGGTTTATGGCGGAAACGTTCGCCCGGGCGGCTGCGGATGCGGTGCGGGCGGCGGGTTTCGACGTGTTGCTGAGTCAGACTTACGCCCCGACGCCAGCGTTTAGTTGGGTGGCGAACCACCGTCAGGCGTTGGGGGCGTTGGTGATGACGGCGAGTCACAATCCGGCAGCATATTTAGGGTTAAAAGTCAAGGGGTCGTTTGGCGGTTCGATCTCGTCAGAGGTGACCCGACTGATTGAATCGCAATTGGCGAGCGAATCTCAGAAGTCGTTTGCGACGGGAGAAACGGGGTCGCTGGATTTGTTCGATCCGTGGCCGGACTATTGCCAGGCGTTGCGCGCTAAGGTGGATATCGAGGCGATTCGCGCGGCGGTAACCCAAGGGAAGCTGACGGTGTTTGCCGATGCCATGCACGGAGCGTCGGCGGGGGGATTGCGGCAGTTGTTGGAGATGCCGATTGTCGAAATTAATGGCGATCGCGATCCGCTATTCGATAATGGCGCGCCGGAACCGCTCCCTCGCTATCTGTCTGCCCTGTTTCGCAGCATTCGCGCCCATCGACGCCAAAATGATAATTTAGCGGTGGGATTCGTGTTCGACGGCGATTGCGATCGGATTGCGGCGGTGGATGCGGAGGGGAATTTCCTCAGTTCGCAAATTTTAATCCCGATCCTGATCGAACATTTGGCACAACGACGGGGACTCAGCGGCGAGGTGGTAAAAACGGTCAGCGGGAGCGACTTGATTCCTCGGGTGGCGAAACATTACAATTTGCCGCTGCACGAAACGCCAATTGGCTATAAGTATATTGCCGATCGCATGTTGAGTGGCGACGTGTTAATCGGGGGCGAAGAATCGGGGGGGATTGGGTATAAAACTCACATTCCCGAACGGGACGCCTTGCTGTCGGCGTTGTATTTACTTGAGGCGATCGTGCAATCGGGCAGCGATTTGGGCGAACTGCACCGCCAGTTACAGCAAAAGACTGATTTTCATTGGGAATACGATCGCGTGGATTTGCCGCTGGCGAGTATGGAGGAGCGATCGCGCTTGCTCGAACAATTGCAAACCAATCCGCCACAAGAGGTTGCGGGTCGTGCGGTGGCGGACTGTCAGACGGTGGACGGGTACAAGTTCCGCTTGGACGATGACAGTTGGCTGCTAATTCGCTTTAGCGGAACCGAACCGGTGTTGCGACTGTATTGCGAGGCTCCGACGATTCAACAGGTGCGTCAAACTCTGGATTGGGCGAAAAATTGGGCGAGTTCGTAGGAGTTTGCCAACGATGTCTGCCGCTCCAATTGTGCTTAAACTTCCTCCCGATGTTGATATGAGTGAGGATCGCTTTTTTGAGTTTTGTCAGCTCAATCGAGACTTACGGATCGAACGCGATCGCTCGGGGAAGATTATTATTATGCCGCCGTCGGGAAGCTTAACGGGGAATCGGAATTTTAACATTGCCCTCCAGTTAGGTATTTGGACGGAACGCGACGGAACGGGCATTTGTTTCGATTCTAACGCGGGTTTTAGTCTCTCAATGGGCGATCGTTCTCCCAATGTCTCTTGGATGCGTTTGGAACGCTGGAATACGCTATCGATCGAACAACAGGAAAAATTTGCCCCGCTCTGTCCGGATTTTATTATCGAATTGCGATCGCCTTCGGATTTGCTGAAGCCGTTGCAAGAGAAAATGGAAGCCTATCGGGGTGAAGTGGGGTTTCGACTCGGTTGGTTAATCGATCGCAAACAGCGTCGGGTTTATATTTATCGTCCCAATGGGGCGATCGAATGTTTGGACAATTCCGAAACGGTGAGTGGCGATCCGGTGTTACCGGGATTTGTTTTGGAAATGAGTAAAGTTTGGTAGGTTCGATCTTCTATTAAAATTGGTTACTTTTTGTTGAAATGGTAAGCGAGCGGTATATCCGAATCGAGTTGGGCGATCGCGGGTGGGACGTTTTCTAGTGCAATGGAAGCCGTCCCGTCGGGGTTAACTTGATACACCCAGCGACTGTCTTCGCACATCGAAGTTTCAATTCCTGGAATCGTATCGGGAAACTGTCCCTGTTGGCGAGCGACCGATTT
>CAYQUF010000298.1:0-3393 GCA_964420595.1 uncultured bacterium | reverse complement strand
ATGATGGACGACGAACCCGACGAACCCGAAGCCATTATTGGGGTTTCGAGCGGACAGTTTGACGATCCCGAAGATCCCGAAGAAGACGCCGTCTTTGAAATTGTTGGTGCCAACGGCGGTACCGACAACCGATTTGAATGGGGCGAAGCCGTTGAAGATAGCTTTGCCAGCTTACTTCAATTCGACGGCGCGGACTTCTTTGGTGCCAAGCCGCAAGAAGAATTCAAAATCGGTCAAATCTTCTACCGCAACGGTACCATCGAAGGCGGTACTGGCTTCAACGGCGAATTCGGATTCAGTATCGACCTCGATATAGAAGGACTCGAAGACGATCCGGCTCCGTTTGACTTCTTCTTTGACATTCTCAATACACCTAACGACAGTGGAGATCCTGTCGAAGATGCCGACCGTCTCCGATTCGTCACCAGTGGTTTGAGTCCGCAAACCTTTGAATTTGACGGCAACACCTACACTCTCGAACTGCTCGGCTTCTCGCAAGATGGCGGCGACAGCTTTGAAGACGGTTTCGACTCGCCCGAAGAAGGATTTGACATCGCTTCGCTGTACGGCAAACTGATCCAAGTTTCCAGCGGCGATGACGATGACGACGACGATGACGACGACGACGATGGCAGTGGCGGTGGTGGTGGTAGCAACCCCACCAGCAGCTTGTTTGTCTCTCTGGAGACCAACATCTTCATTTCGTTGCAAGAGGCTGGCGCTGAATTTATTGGCGAAGATAGCGACGGCGAAGGTGCCATTGCAGGTTCGACCTTCCTCTCGAAAACCCAGCTCAATACCTTCTGGAGTCGGCGCACGTCCACCACGCTGGCATTCATTAACGACGACCTGAACCAATTGCCTGAAGGCGAAGTTGACCTCGATGATGTCGAAGATGGCGGCGAGGTTGCAGTCGGTTCGGATGGCGATGACGATATCAGCGGAACCGAAGATGGCGATGCCATTGTCAGCGGCGACGGCGACGACCACGTTAACGGCGAAGGCGGAAACGACCACATGCTCGGTCAAGAAGGCGATGACTCCGTCGAAGGTAGCGAAGGCAACGACCTGATGAACGGCAATCAGGGCAACGACATGGTCATGGGTGGCGACGGCGACGACATTGCTCGTGGCGGTCAAGGCAATGACATGGTCATGGGTGGCGAAGGGAATGACAATCTCTTCGGCGACTATGGCGACGACATTCTCATGGGTGGTGGCGGAAACGATAACTTCGTGCTGCGCACGCAAACGGATGTCAACCTGCAAGCCGCACTCAGCCTCGACTTTATCGCTGACTTCGAATTTGGAATAGACCGCATCGGCATCGATAGCGAAGTCTCGCTGACGTACGAAGTGGGCGACTTCAACGGCGACGGCGTCAACGATGTCGGCATCCAACTCGAAGCTGGTTTCCTCATCGGCGCGGTTCTCAACACCGAAGATATGGAAGCGGTGCAAGAGTCGGTCGATACGGTGCCTGAAGGCGACTTCTTGCTCGGCGCGAGCTAAGACGAGATGGAGGGGGAGCGGTAAATTACCGTTCTTCCCAATTCCAACAGCACCATAAAATTAGAGACGCGATGGGTTCCGGCGAAATACGCTGCACTCGAAATCGCGTCTCTTTCTCTTTGGAGGCTATAGCAGCGAGCGCTCGTGTATTAACAATCCAATCGGATCGAGTAATTTGGTAGGGGCGGTTCGCGAACCGCCCGTACGCGGCGCAGATTCATATGGCACCGTCGCCAGGGAGTTAAAACGCCGAAACTGTAGGGGCGAACGGCCATTCGCCCCTACGGTATCTGTAAATAGCCGAGAGCGCATTGCTATATTTCAGGGGGAGGCAACGGCGGTTAGAGGTCGCCAAACCCTTTCTTTTTCTTGGTTTTCTTTTTCTTCTTCTTCTTACCGCCACCGCTACCGCGCCAGCCGGGAGGGGGAGCCGCACCGCCGCCGAGCATTCCGCCAAAGGGGTTGCCGCCTCCCATTCCGGGCATTCCAGGCATTCCGGGCATTCCGCCGCCTTGACCCATACGTTGCATCATGGATCGCATTTTTTGGAAATCGCTGACGAGTTTATCGACGGTTTTGTCGTCGTAACCGGCACCGCGCGCAATTCGACGTCGGCGGCTGGGCGACCCGGCGAGTAAGTTGGGCTGGTGTCGTTCTTCGGGAGTCATGGAGTTGATCATTGACTCCGCTTGCTTCATTTGAGATTCGCCTTTCTCAAGCTGGTCGTCGCTCAACTTGTTCATACCGGGGATCATTTTCATTAATCCGCCGAGCGACCCCATTTTCTTCATCAGCCGCATTTGCTTCAGGAAGTCGGTAAAGTCGAATTCTGCCGAGAGAATTTTCTCTTGCATCTTCTCGGCGTCGGCGAAGTCTACTTCCTCGGAGGCTTTTTCGACCAGGGTGAGTACGTCGCCCATGCCCAAGATGCGCGATGCCATGCGATCGGGGTAAAACGGTTGTAGGGCTTCGACTTTTTCCCCAGTTCCGACGAATTTAATCGGCGCGCCGGAGATTCGCCGCACGGACAATGCCGCACCGCCTCGGCTGTCGCCGTCGAGTTTGGTCAGGATGGCTCCACTGATGCCGATGTCTTCGTGGAAGGTGCGGGTGAGGTTCGCGGCTTCCTGTCCGGTCATGGCGTCCACCACTAACAGGGTTTCGTGGGGTTGGACGGTGTCTTTGATCCGGGCGAGTTCTGACATCATTTCCGGATCGATTTGCAGGCGACCGGCGGTGTCGATGATGACGGTGTCGATGCCTTCGGTTTTGGCGCGTTCGACGCCTTGACGGGCAATTTCGACCGGGTCGGTGTCGGTTCCCAGCTCGAAGACGGGGATTTCGATTTGTTCGCCGAGGGTGACGAGTTGGTCGATGGCGGCGGGACGGTACACGTCGGTGGCGACCATCATCGCCGAGCGGTTTTGCTTGCGCAGGTGCAGGGCGAGTTTGGCGGTGGCGGTGGTTTTACCGGTTCCCTGCAAGCCTGCCATGAGGACGACGGTGGGGGCGGTTTCGGCTTGAGCGAGGGGTTCGTTGGTTTCCCCCATCACCCGCACCAGTTCTTCGTGGACGATTTTGATGAATTGCTGGTCGGGTCGCACCCCTGCGATGACGTCTGCTCCCATCGCTTTGGATCCGACCTCGGCGGTAAAGTCTTTGACGACCTGGAGGTTCGCGTCGGCGCTCAACAGGGCGCGACGGACTTCGCGCAGGGCTTCCTGGATGTTGGATTCGGTGATTTTGTCCTGTCCGCGAAGTTTTTTCCAGGCACCTTCTAAGCGATCGGCAAGGGCTTCAAACATGAATGATATCGATTCGGCATGAGTATTCTATTCAACAGGATAGCGGTTCTCGGGTCGGTTCGACGGGTGGGGTGGG
>CAYQUF010000297.1:2323-3447 GCA_964420595.1 uncultured bacterium | reverse complement strand
CTAAAATACAATAATTTCATCGCCTTCGTCCCAACGCGATCGCACTCGATCCGCTCACCACCAGTATGGCACCGATCGCCCCCAATCCGGTAATCCGCTCCGGTTCGATAACACCGGGAAATAGTCGCGACATCGCTTGCATCGACACCAGCGTTACGATTGGCGTCAGCGCCAACACCGCACTCACCCGCGAGGCTTCCCAGTGTTCCAACGCTTCTGCAAACGAACCGTAAGCAATTAACGTGTTCAACCCGCAGAAAATCAGCACTCCCAGATGCAGGGGACTCAGGGTCGCGATGGCGGTCGGGGTACTCATCGGCGTTAGCAAAATGGCGCTTCCCCCGTAGATGCCTAACATGATATTCGAGGAAGGGAGGCGTTGCAGTAATTGCTTTTGCGCCAGCGCATACACCGCCCACGCTGCTGCTGCTAAGACTAAAATAGCACTACCGAGGAGGTATTGGGTTTGCGAGGCGACCAGGACGCGCAATTGTTCGTGAAAGAACAGTACCAGTCCCAACGCCAGCACGCTCAATCCCAGCCATTGCAAGAGGATGTAGCGTTCTTTGAAAATTGCGATCGCTCCCAATCCCATTAGCACTGGAGCCAGTTGAATGATAACCTGGGAATTGGAGGGAGAGGTTTGTCCCAATCCGACTAAAAATAGGAGATAATTGGCAAGCAAACCGGCGATCGCAAGTGCCAGGAGTCCCCACGGGAGCGATCGCAACTTGGATATTGGCGGTAATTGCTTTTGCTGGGTTAGGTAAATTCCAAGTAAGCCAAATGCCATCAAAAAGCGAAACCAAGTGACCGTATAGATATCTAGTGCTTGCAGGACAACCGAAAGAGCGATCGGTAAAACGCCCCACAGAAACGCCGTTAGCAGCGATAGTGCCAATCCCAAGCGCCATTTGCCGGAAGTTTGATGGAGTGACATAAATAATTCTCACCTAACGCAGATTCAACCGGACGTTTGCTCATTCTCCAATACATCCGATAATTGCGCTTCCGACAATTGGGGGATGTTTAACTGCTGTGCTTGATTCAATTTCGAGCCGGGGTTGTCGCCAACGACGATATAATCCGTTTTGGAACTGACCGAACTGGTGACTTGACCGCCA
>CAYQUF010000297.1:0-2223 GCA_964420595.1 uncultured bacterium | reverse complement strand
GCCAACGACGATATAATCCGTTTTGGAACTGACCGAACTGGTGACTTGACCGCCAGCGGCTTCGATTCTGGATTTGGCTTCATCTCGCGTCAGATTGGGAAGGCTTCCGGTTAGCACCAACTTCCGTCCCGCTAGCGGTTTGGCGGTGGATTCGCGTGC
This sequence comes from uncultured bacterium, assembly GCA_964420595.1. Classification (GTDB taxonomy): domain Bacteria; phylum Cyanobacteriota; class Cyanobacteriia; order Cyanobacteriales; family Geitlerinemataceae; genus CAYQUF01. The sequence continues at coordinate 2,064 of CAYQUF010000297.1, read as the reverse complement.
GGGTTTGGAGGCAGATTCTAATAACTCTAATAACTGCGATTCCGATAACTGGGGGATGTTTAACTGCTGTGCTTGATTCAATTTCGAGCCGGGATTGTCGCCAACGACGATATAATCCGTTTTGGAACTGACCGAACTGGTGACTTGACCGCCAACCGCCTCAATTCTCGCTTTCGCTTCGTTGCGGCTGAGATTGGGAAGGCTTCCAGTGAGGACGAACTTCTGTCCCGCCAGCGGCTGTGCAATTGGTTCGCTTTCCGGTTGCGAGGCAGATTCCAACTGCAATCCCACTGCTTTCAGCCGTTCGACCAACTCCTGGTTCGCCGGAACTCGAAACCACTCCCACACCGAACGGGCAATTTCTTCGCCAATTCCATGCACCGCCTCAATCTCGTCAATCGAAGCTTGCGCCAGACGGTCAACACTGGTAAAATTCTGCGTGAGGGTTTGCGCGTTGACGCGACCGACGTAGCGAATTCCTAACCCGTAGAGAACCCGCGACCACGGTTGTTGTTTCGACTGCGCGATCGCCTCGACTAAATTTTCGGCAGATTTGCGACCCATCCGCTCCAGTTCGGTTAAGGATTCGACCGATAGCTCGTACAAATCTGCTACCGATCGCACCAATTTGCGATCCACCAATTGCTGGACGAGCTTTTCTCCCAATCCGTCGATATCCAAGGCATTGCGAGACGCCCAGTGTTGCAGCGAACCCCGTACAATCGCCGGACACGAAGCATTAATACAGCGCGTCGCCACTTCCCCTTCCGGCTTCACCACGGGTTGAGCGCATTCCGGACAGCGATCGCTCATTTCAAACGGCTGCGCGTTCGCCGGACGTAACTCGGGTAAAACCCGCACCACCTCCGGAATAATTTCTCCGGCTTTGCGAACCACCACCGTATCGCCGATGTGGAGGTCTAACTCAGCCACGCGATCGCTATTGTGCAAGCTGGCTCGCGATACCGTAGTTCCGGCTAAATGCACCGGTTTGAGATTTGCGACCGGGGTGAGCGCGCCGGTTCGACCGACCTGCACCGCGATCGATTCTACCACAGTCGGTGCTTCTTCGGGGGGATATTTTAACGCGATCGCCCAGCGAGGAGATTTTTGCGTAAACCCCAACCGACGCTGCAACTCAAACGAATTCAACTTCACCACCACGCCATCGGTCATGTAGGGAAGCTCCCGACGGCGGGTACTCCAATCGTTGTAATAGGCTTCCACCGCTTCACGGGACGCGCATAACTGGCGGTTGGGATTGACCTTAAACCCCAGTTCGATCAAATATTTCAACGCCTCCCATTGGGTTTGAATCTGCGTCGAGGGAGATTCGGGGAGGTGAAGGGTATAGGCGAAAAAATCCAACCGACGGCGGTCTACCACTTGCGGGTCGAGTTGTCGCAGGGTTCCCGACGCCGCATTGCGGGGATTGGCGAATTCTGCGTCTCCGTTTTGCTGGCGTTCTCGATTAATCGCTGCAAACGTCTCCAAACTCAGAAAGGCTTCGCCGCGAACTTCAACTCTCGGGGGTGGATTTTCACTCTGCAATCGCAGCGGAATCGAGCGGATGGTGCGGACGTTTGGCGTAATCTCCTCGCCAGTGACGCCATCCCCTCGGGTGGCTCCCCGCGTCAGGACGCCGTTTTCGTAGGTCAAAGCCAAGGCGGAACCGTCGATTTTCAATTCGCAGACATAGTCAAAGTTATCGATATCTGGAGTAACTCGCTGCCATCGCTGTTCCCATTCTGCGAACTCGTCGGTGTTGAAGGCGTTGTCGAGACTGTAGAGGGGGATGTTGTGTTGGACTGAGGCGAATTGACTGGCACTTCGGTCGCCAACTCGTTGGGTGGGACTGTCGGGACTGACCAGTTGGGGATATTGTCGTTCGAGTTGTTGCAGTTGGCGATAGAGGCGATCGTAAACTTCGTCCTCCATGATGGGATTGTCGAGGACGTAGTAGTGATAGGCGGCGGTTTGCAATTGCGATCGCAACTGTTCGACTTGCCGTTCGACCTCTGGCGTGGGTTGGCTGACCATATCCTCGTCCGTCAATCTGCTTAT
>CAYQUF010000296.1:0-3455 GCA_964420595.1 uncultured bacterium | reverse complement strand
TCAAAATCGCGATCGCCTGTGGTTGGGAGCCAGTCTCGCCTTTGCACTGCTATGCAGTATTTTAGGACTCGCAGAAGGCTTTCGCGGCGAGTATATTGTCCAAGATGACGCCAGACAGCACGTGTTTTGGATGCTGCGATTTCTCGACCCGCAGTTATTTCCCAACGATCTCATCGCCGACTATTTCCAATCGGTTGCACCGTCGGGATACACGCAACTGTATCGAGTTTTTGCTCTGATTGGCATCTCGCCATTATTGCTCAATAAATTATTGCCAATTGCTCTTGGTTTAATTTCGACGTTTTACGCCTTTCGTCTATCGATGCTGCTGTTTCCCGTTCCTTTTGCGGCGGGATTGGGTTCGATTATTTTAAATCTGACGTTGTGGATGACAGACGACCTGGTATCGGCGACGCCGAGAGCCTTTGTCTATCCATTCTTTATCGCATTTTTATATTATTTAACCCGACGTTCTCTGCTCCCGTGTCTGGCGACGATCGCTTTAACCGGACTATTTTATCCTCAATACGTCTTGGTCGAATCGGGAATTCTCATCCTGCAATTGGTCAACTTTCCCAAATATAAACTCAATCGCACTACTGCGATTTTTTGTTCGGCTGGATTAGGGATCGCCTTTGTCATTTTACTTCCCTACGCGATCGCAATCGGCGACTACGAACCCGTGATTAGCTATAACGAAGCCATCAAATCCCCCGCGTTTTGGGATGAAGGTCGAAACCCATTTTTCAACAAAAATCCAATCGACTTTTGGCTTTTTGGAAACCGTAGCGGGAGCGGTTTTTTTCCCTTGAGAACGCCGACTATTTTATGGTTGGGATTGCTATTTCCCATTTCACTGCTATTTCGCCGAACTTTTCCCCTGCGCGATCGCCTCTGGAAACCCTCAATCCTGTTTCTCCAAATTTTCGTCGTCGGATTTAGCTTATTTTGTGCCGCACACGCACTGTTGTTCAAACTGCACCTTCCCAGTCGCTACACCAGCCACAGCCTGCGAATCGTGCTATCTTTAATGGCAGGAATAGCGATCGCTACTATCCTCGAAATTGGGTGGCGATGGGTCAACACGCATCGGCGTTGGAAATTACCGGGAATCGCCATAACTGCTGTTTTAGCGATGGTATTAATCGTCGATCCCATCACCTCGAAGAACTTTCCCAAAACCGCCTACGAAGAAGGAAAAGCCGTAGAACTCTATCAATTTTTCCGCCAGCAACCCAAAGATATCCGAATTGCATCTCTCGATGACGAAGCCGATTTTATTCCCACCTTCGCACGCCGTTCGGTCTTGATAGCGCGAGAATACGCCATCCCCTATCATATGGGATATTACCGTCAAATTCGTACCCGCTTGAGCGATTTAATTCAGGCACAATACAGCGATAATATCGCCGTTGCTCGGGATTTTGTCCAAAAATACCAAATTGACTTTTGGCTAATTCATCAACACGCCTTCTTCCCAGACTATATAAACGATAACGAATGGTTGCAGGGATTGAACGAATTTCCCACTGAAACCAATCTCCTCGTCAGTTTAACTCAAGCCACGCACGATCGCTTGATGCAAGGCATACAACCTGCAATAATGACAACTATTCCCACCTGTCAGGTCTTCGAGAGCGATCGCTTTATCGTTCTGAACGCCAAGTGCGTCGTCGAGATTGGTGCTAGCGGGACTCCCTCGCAATTTTGAGAACATCCGTTCGCACGCCTTTGCGTCTTTGTAGCGAACTTTTCCCCAAACGTCACGCCACCGAAGTAGACGGTTTCACGCTCGATTTCAAAGATTGCGATCGCGGAATTTCAATAGCGAATTCCGTCCCTCCCCCCGGCTGCGAGTTGCAATGCAGCAAGCCGCCGTGTTTCTCCACCACAATTTTATAACTGATCGACATTCCCAACCCCGTTCCCTTCCCCACGGGTTTCGTGGTAAAAAACGGATCGAACAGGCGCGATCGCACCTTTTCACTCATCCCCGGTCCGTTATCGCCAATGCGAACGACGACCCGATTGTCGTGCAACTCCGTCGCAATGCGAATCTGCGGTTGTGTCGGCGTCCCGTTCTCCCGCAACGCTTGCACGCACTCGGCTTCCAAAGCATCGATCGCATTTCCCAAAATATTCATAAACACCTGGTTTAACTGTCCCGCAGAACATTCTATCGGCGGTAAAACCCCATAATCTTTGACAATTTCGACTCCAGGAAACTTGCCATTCGGTTTGAGGCGATGTTGCAAAATCAACAGGGTACTGTCGATCCCCTCGTGAATGTTCACCCGCTTCATCTCCGCTTGATCCACCCGCGAAAAGTTGCGCAGCGATAGTACGATTTGGCGAATCCGTTCGGTACCGATTTTCATCGAAGACAGCATTTTCGGCAAATCCTCGATTAAAAAGTCCACGTCAATATCGTCGCTATAGTCGCGAATTTCGGTCGGAGGTTCGGGGAAATACTGCTGGTACAGCCGCAGCAGAGCCAGCAAATCCTCGATGTAATGGTCGGCGTGGTTGAGGTTCCCGTAAATGAAACTGACCGGGTTGTTAATTTCGTGCGCCACCCCCGCCACCAGTTGACCGAGGCTCGACATCTTTTCGCTCTGGATTAGCTGCGCCTGACTCTCTTGCAACTCGTGCAGCAACTGAGTGAGCTGTTGCGCCTGTGCGGTCGCAGTGGCGGCGGTTTGGCTGACTCGCGCGTACAGGTACGCCTGTTGGATGGACAAGGCGAGTTGGTCGGCGACGGCTTGGGTGAGCTGGCGATCCTCTTTCGACCAATAGCGGGTGTGAGAGCATTGATTCAGATAGACAATCGCGTAGAGGGTATCGGTGGTCTGGACGGGAAAGACCAGGGACGATTGAATCTGCGCGCGTTCGTATTCGCCGTTGTGGGTACCGATGCGGGGATCGCTCGCCACGTCCTGAATCGCTACGTCTCGGCGGTTCTCGGCGACCCACTGGGTGATCGGACCATTGGTGTCAAAGTCGTCAATCGACGGTACGAATGGCTTGCGGCTGACTTCAAACAGGTGCTTGCGACGAAATGCCATGCATTTGGCGGTTTCCCAGACCAGTTCCGACGTATCGCTCCCGTCAGCCGAATCGCTGGGATCTTCGAGCAGGTAAATCAAACAGCGATCGGCTTGCAGCACTTCCATCATCCGTCCGATCGCCTGGGTGAGAATGGTGTCGAGGTCGAAACTCTGGCGGGTCTGGCGACCGATTTGGTTGACGATCGCTTCCCGTTGCGCCTGCTTTTGGGTTTGCTCGTACAGTTGCGCCTGGTGCAGCGCCATTTCCAGTTGGGGAACCAGGGATTGGACGAAATCGATTTCGGCGTTCGACCAACTGCGGGGACGATCGCTGGTGGCGGCGATGAACCCGAGCAAGCCGTCTTTACTCTGAATTGGAATCAGCAGGTTTGAGTCTGCGCCGAATAG
>CAYQUF010000295.1:0-3471 GCA_964420595.1 uncultured bacterium | reverse complement strand
TAATTTTATGTGGCAATTTCTATAAGTATTAAGGTGGGCAAACTGCCCACCCTACCTACTCTAACTGGTTCTAACATTAAGCGATCGCGTGCTAACCTCAAATTACCGGATTAACTCGATCCAACCATGCAAGTTCGACTCCAACAGCTTGTCATCCCTCCCGGTCAGCAACTCCTCATGACCGATATCAGTTGGTCAGTGTACGAACAATTGCTAGAGGAATTCGGAGAAAAACGGGGTTCGCGGATTAACTACAGTCAGGGTGTCTTAGAAATAATGGTTCCCCTCCCCGAACACGAAGACGATAAATCGATAATCGCTGACTTGGTGAAAGTGCTGCTCGAAGAACTCGATATCGAATTTCGCAGCTTGGGGTCAACCACCTTTAAAAGTCAAACCACGCAGCGAGGTCTAGAAGCAGACGAATGTTTCTATATCGAAAACGAATCCGCCATTCGGGGAAAAACGCACATCGATTTAACGGTCGATCCGCTACCCGATTTAGCTCTAGAAATCGATATTACCTCCCGCACTCGGTTCGATAGTTACGAAGTGTTAGGAGTTAGAGAACTCTGGCGATTTGACGGAACGCAATTAGAAATTAACATTCTGCAAAACAGTCAATATATCCAGGTCGAAGACAGTCCCCATTTTCCCGGTTTTCCGTTGCGCGAAGTTATCCCAGACTATCTAGAACGCAGTAAAATTGAAGGAAGAAACACAATTATGAAAGCGTTCCGAACTTGGGTGAAGGCAAAAATTGAAAACACTTAGAGCTAACGGTGACGAAAATTGCACCCTCACCCCAACAACCGCATTTGAGCCTCCGGACTTTCGCGTCCCAAACGCAACTTCCGCGTTCCCTTGGGAATGTAAATCCAACCGAGGTCTTGCAAGCGTTGGACCAGATTAGATATACTAACTCCTAGGCGATCGCGCATATCGTAGAGGTGCGACCACCGGGTTAAATCCTGTTCCTGACGCATATCCTCTAAAACATAACGTGGCATCAGCAAACAACCGGCAAAATATTGCGCTTGCCACTCGATCCAATACAATTGCGATCGCCGCTTTGCCTCCTCCTGACTTCCCCGACAGACAAACGGCTGCACCTGCGGCTCCACTCCCAGATCCAACTCCAGTTGCTTCACCACCCCATCGGCTTCGTCGTGGTTGATGTGCAACATCCAATGTCCGATTTCGTGAGCCAGGGTCGATTCCTGAAACCCTTGCGGCTTGTCGAGAATGTCCTCGTTAATCTCGATTTGGCGACAGGCGGGTAAAATTCGAGCGGCGATCGCCCCTTGTTCGTCGGGTTCGATGCGTTCCCACACCACCCCCAAATCCAGGAAATCGGCGACTCGCGTGGTGTCAAACGGCCATCGGGGCGCAAAATTCGACCCCTGCATCTCCATGCGTCGCAGCAAATGGGTGGCTCGACGCTCGATCGCGGCTTTCGGATAAAAGCGATACGGCTTGAGTACGCTCAAGAATTGTCCCTCTCGCTGGCGGCTTCAAACACTTTGCGGGCGAAATCGGGGTTCTCCCGCATTCGGCGGAACAGTAGAGGCATATCCTTATAATTCTGTTTCAGGAAGTCCTCGTCCTGTCTGGGAATCCGACCCGCTAGGAAGATCAGCTCCTCCTGATCCAGGTCGAGATGTTGGGCGAGGGCGCGAATCACGTCCTCTTTGGGGGCGTAATCGGCGCGATCGTTCTCTAGCTTCGAGAGATAGGTGAAATCCACGCCCAGCAGGTGAGCCAGATCTCGCTGGGAGTATCCCTTGTCTTTGCGAGCTTGACGAATTAGCGTTCCAAAACTCTGGTTCTTCACGGCATTGTTCCCACTACATCTGCATTCTAGCCGGACTTGACGTAAAAATCAATCCGGGTTACACTGGTGTTGTTGAATAAAGAATCAAGTCAATTTCGCCACACCATCAATCGTTTCGACCCATCGGCGCGATCGGCGATCGCGATCGGGCGAAGCGCACCGTCTTGTCAAGGAGTTTTCCCATGACCCAAGCAGCTTTCTCCGATAGTAAAGCCCAAATTTTGCGTTCGTTCGAGCAAATTTTGAACCAGCGGAAACAGCTTGCGTCAAAAGTAGCAACGAAAGAAGAAGAAGCCGAGAAGGCTAAGAATCAAGAACTACTTGAAGTTGCTTCTACCTATACTAGCGATAGTATTGTCAGAAGTCTAGCCGAAGTGCAATTAGACTTTAGCAATATCGTCGCCAATTTGTCGCAACGGTTAGAGACCGAAGCTGGAAAGTTAGAGGAATTGCAACGGGCGATCGCGATCGAGTCTCAAAACTTAGATCGATTTCAGCAAATCCGGGTAGTCGCCGACGCTCTCGATATCCTGCGCCAGGAACATCGAGAAAAGTTACGCAAGCTGGAAAATAACATCGCCACCCAGCAGGAAGCCTTAGAAAAAGAGCAGGCGGAGCAACGGAAAGGTTGGCAAAAAGAACAGCAAATGTACGAGGTGGCGCTCCAGGAAACCAACGAACGCATTGCCAAACAGCGACAGCAGGAATTAGACGACTATAATTACCACCTCGAACGACAACGGGCGATCGACGCTGACGAATACGAACGGGAAAAACGGGAAATCGAGCGAGAGTTAGCCGAAATTGAGCGCGAGAAAGAGAAAGATTGGACAGCTCGCGAGAAATTCTTGAATGACAATCAAGCCGTGTTTGAAGAAAATCGCCAGAAAGCGGAAGGATACGAGGAAGAATTGAAACAGGCGTATCGCAAAGCCAAAGAGGACGCCATTCAAGATGTCAATCGCGATGCCAAAGTGAAAGCCGATCTGTTTGAAAAAGAATGGCAAGGTACCAAACAGGGATACGAACTCAAGATTCAGTCGATGCAGCAAACGATTCAGCGACAAGACGAACAAATTGCCGAACTGTCGGCGCAATTGCAAGCCGCAACCAGTCAAGCGCGAGATTTGGCGTTGCGAGCGTTTGATAAATCTTCTAACGAGTCTCGCAGTCAATAATTATTACTGTCGGCGATCGCTTCATTATGACCCAACCCATCCGGAGAATTATCATGGCAAAAAAACCAAACTCTCGCAATACGAAGGCTGAAATCCTCGAAGCTTACAAGGAACTCGCGAAGGAGAAGTCAGACTTAGAATCGCAACTAAAACAAGGGAATAGTTCTGCTTCCAAACCGGCGACCCAATCCGCACCATCGGAGCGAAACGGAGCGCCACCTAAATCAACTCCAAAACAGCCGGAAGCTCAAAAAATTCAAGACACGATCGCCCGTCTGACGCAATTGCAAGCCGGATTTGGAAGTGCTGTCAGCGACCTGTCGGAAAAATTAACCGTTCGCGCGTCTAAATTAGAAGAATTACGAGAGCTGAGCGATCGCGAAACCGAACAACTGGCTCAATTATACGATATTACCGAAATCGATGACGATACCCTCGACAATCTCATCGAGCAATACG
>CAYQUF010000294.1:0-3474 GCA_964420595.1 uncultured bacterium | reverse complement strand
CCTACCAAGCCCAATCCCGCCACTACACCAGCGACCCCGATAAAAAACAAACCGCCCTGCACCACGCCTACACCACCTTCGAGCGAGCCATCGATACCGTTGAATACCTGCGGGGCGAAATTGTCTCTGGCGACGAAGCCAAACGCAAACTCAACGAAGAATGGAGCCGACTCTATCGCGGGATGGTGGAAACGTGCTTAGAGTTGGGCAACTATACCGCCGCCATTGAATACGCCGACCGCAGCAAAGCCCGCAACTTGGTCGAACTCATCGCCACCCGCGACGCCTACCCCCAAGGGGAAATCCCCGCCGAAGTCCGCCAACGCCTGCAACACCTCCGCCAAGCCATCGACGCCGAAAACCGCCGCCTCGCCCAAGACCCCAACCCGGACTACAGCCACATCGACCGACTGCGGCAAGAATTCCAAGCAACATCCCCCTACCAACCCCTAAACTTTCAACACATCCAATCCCTGCTCGACGAAGAAACCGCCATCCTTGAATGGTACATTCTGGACGATAAATTTCTCACCTTCACCATCACTGCCGAAACGCTCAATCTTTGGACATCATCCGAGGAAGATTTAGACAACCTCATTGACTGGACAAACGCCTACCTCAACGACTACCGCACCAACAAACCCCAATGGCAAAATCGCCTCTCCCAACGCCTCGCCAGCCTATCCCAAATCCTCCACCTCGACGACCTCCTGCATAACCTGTTCCAACAGTCCCCCAACTGCAAAAAACTCATCCTCATCCCCCACCGTTACCTGCACCTATTCCCCCTCCACGCCTTACCCACCAACCCTCAAGGGGAAACGCAACCCCTACCACTGCGATTTCCCAAAGGCATCAGTTACGCCCCCAACTGCCAACTCCTGCAACAGGCACAAAACCGCCCCCGTCCCAACTTCAACCAACTCTTTGCCATCCAAAACCCCACCCAAAACCTCGACTTCACCGACATCGAAGTCCAAGCGATTCAACATTACTTCAACCCCCACCACATCCTCAAACACGACGCCGCTGCCAAAGATGCCCTCGACTTCAACTACGCTCACTGCACCCATTTCTCCTGTCACGGTTACTTCAACTTTAACGACGCCCTCAAATCCGCCCTCATCCTTGCCAAAAGCGACTTTCCCCCACCTCCCCCCGACCAAGACGCCAGCCGCTACCTCCCCTTAGATAGCGGCAATCTCCTCGACCTGAGCAAATGCCTTACCTTAGAAGACATCTTGCAACTCGACCTGACCCAATGCCGTCTCGTCACCCTGTCCGCTTGCGAAACCGGGGTCACCGACTTCAGCTCTACCAGCGACGAATATATCGGTTTGCCCAGTGGCTTTATTCTGGCAGGGGCTCCTAACGTGGTCAGCACCCTGTGGACGGTGAACGACCTCTCAACCGCTGTGCTGATGATTCGTTTCTATCAAAACCTCCACCGGGGCGAAACGGTTCCCCTCGCGGCGCAACACGCCCAACTCTGGCTGCGAGATGCGACGGTCGAGACGTTGCAACAGTGGACGAGTCAGCTCAAATTGCGATTCACCCATCGCGGCACGTTCCGTCGCTGGTTGGATAAGATGGAACCAACCGAAAAACCCTTTACTTCGCCCTACTATTGGGCGGGATTTTGTGCAATTGGAGCGTAGTCGAAAACCATGCCGCTTGAAGATCGAACCTTGCAAAACTTTATTCAATTGGTCGAGACGCAATGGACGTTATTTGCCAACGACCCCGGAGAACTCGACGCACTATTGGAGAACTTGCCGTCAGATAAGGAAGAAATGTCCGATGCGATTTGCGAGTGGTGCGAATCTCGCCCAGACGTTCTCAAAGCAATGGATACTCTCTGGGAACAACAAGAAAGGGAACCACAAGAAAACGATCGCGCTCCGGGAACCCAAGGCAACGCACCGCCGCCCGACCCCGAATTCTATCAAAAAATGCTGCAAAACGCTATCCGCCGCAACCAATCGCCACCCAAGCCGAAATCATGAGCCAGACTTCCCCACGGGTGCAGGTGGAAAATCCCAAACTCACGTTATATGCCTTCCACCTGTGTCACGATATCGCCTTGGGGGAACAGCAACGGCTCGAACACAGCGATCGCCTCTGGAAAAATTTTGCCAAACTGGGAGCAGAATTGGGTATCGAATCCCTCGCCAGTTGCGATCGATGGCTGAACCTTTTACCGGAGGGGGGAACCGTTCCGTTTCGAGAGCTGTTCCCTCAACAAATCGATCGTTGCTTGCGTTTTTCTATTCTACCCGAACCCCAAAACTCAGTCAAATCTCTCCCATCCCAATTCCGACGCAATGGCGAACTTTACGCCCTGCAATTGCACGATACCTACGCCGCCGATCTCACATTTCGCTACCCCGACACTGTCTCCATCGACCGACTGCCTGACCTCAATCCCCAGGGTAAACTATTGAGCGATCGCATCCAAGCTTCCCTGGGACAAACCTTAGTTTTGTTTGCCAAACCCCAGCTCGACGGCGACCATTTCACGCCCGAAATCTTGCGACAATCGAGCGATCTCTGCCTCGAAAAATTGCTCGAACCCGCCGAAACTAACATTTCCAAACCCTCCTATCGAGCCGAAGGCAAACTTTTAGGCAGTCCCATCTTTGAATATGACAACTTTGCCGAAGATCCGGCACAATCGTGTCACATTCTTATCTGGCTTGATTGCCATCCTGACACTTCCCGACTCGAAGCCAAGGGCGACTACTATCATCCTCTCATCAATCTCCTGTGTTACCGCCACAAAATTCGTTTCAGCTATCACCAAGCCCGAGCGCGATACCGAGATGCCAGAATGACGTATAAAGAATTAGAAACCGTCGTGCAGTCGTTACAAGAATTACCCAAAAATCGGGTCGAACGCTTAACTGCCTTAAAGCGATCGCTCTCGGAAACCATCCCCAAAGCTTTTACCTACGCCACCTATATTCGAGATATCCAAGACCACCGCACCGGACTGCTGACCAACTCTAAAAATTATGCCCGATCTCTCAAAAAAATGCAGCAGTTAGAAGGAGAATCCGACATCACTTTTTTTAACGAACTCATCGATCGCCGCACGCAATTTATCAAACAAATTCACACCGATCTCAACTATTTAATTCCCGGCAAAGCTCTATTCGGTCAAGCCATTGCCACTATGCGAGGAATTGTCGAAGTCGAACAGACCGAAATTAACAACGACATTCAAAAAGCCGAAACTGACTTGCAAGACCACATCCAAGCCATTGGCGTCGGCGTCGCTACGGGGGCAATTTTTGCCTCTAGTTCCGGGGTCATGACCCAACCTTGGTCGATGCCTTGGGAAAGCGATCGGGGTAAATATCCCCATCCGTTTGTGGTATCGATTATCATGAGTGGTATTCTTGCCATTCTCGCGTGGCGGCTGGCGAAATATTTAATTAAACAATGGAGGTCGAGCCAGGAATCGGAATCCAA
>CAYQUF010000293.1:1684-3522 GCA_964420595.1 uncultured bacterium | reverse complement strand
ACTACGAACGGGAAACGCTTGCATCGCGGACTACGAACGAAACGCCGCTGCGCTACCATAAAAAGTTGACGCGACAGGAGCATAAGTTATGACCGACGCAATCGACTTCGACCCCGAAGTGTATCAGGGACAGTTCGGCGAATACAAGATTACCGACGAAGACCGCAAAGAGGTTAAAATTTATCGCGGATCGCTGATTGCGGCGTCCCTATTCTTCGCCATCGCCGCGACACTGGCGTTATGGAACGGTGGCGACCCCCTAGTGCAACAATCCCTAACCTGGCTGTACTGGGGATTCTGTCTGTCCCTCGGCGTCAGTTTGGTCACCATTCACATTTACATGGTATCGTTGCATCGGATGTTGCAATTATTCCTGATTATTGGCACCGTCGCCTCGATTGTCTTCGCCGTCCAAAGTAGCGAACCCCTCGCCGTCACCGTCTACAATACGCCATTGAGCTTGTTAGGCGTCGGATTTACCTTCGCTACTACCGTCGGAATCTATTTTAAAGAAGCCTTCTGCTTCGATCGCCCGGAAACTAAATTCCTAACTCCCACAGTTCCCTTACTGCTCATCGGACACATGACCGGATTTATGCCTCTGCTGGGCGAGAAAATTTTACTAGCAGTCTGGGCAGTTGGCTTTGTTATCTTTGGGTTGAGCAAACTGCAACAACCGATTCCTATCGATATCGGCGATAAAAGCGTATTTGAATACCTGCGATCGCAACGGCAGCAATCCGCACAGGCATGAACGAAGAGCGCGTATTCTGGCTGGCGTGGTCGCGATTGTGGGGGGTCGGTCCGGTGCTGCTGCGCAAGTTACAGCAACGGTTCGGCACCCTGTCAGCCGCTTGGACGGCATCGGCGTCAGAGTTGCGACAGGTGGAAGGATTGGGCGATCGCAAGGTGGAAACCCTGATTTCCCAGCGATCGCGCCTCGACCCCCAACAACTCTACGATCGCCACCAACAGAAAAACCCTCACTTCTGGACCCTCGCAGACCCCGATTACCCCCGCTTGCTCAAAGAAATTCCCAATCCGCCAGCGGTACTGTACTATCGAGGAACCGTCGAAACCAGCGAACTGGAGGGGACAACTCCCACCGTGGCAATTGTCGGAACCCGCAAACCCTCCGACTACGGACGGCGTTGGACCCACCGCCTCAGCGAAACCCTCGCCGCACGGGGATTCGTTGTGGTTTCGGGGATGGCAGCCGGGGTCGATACTCACGCGCATCAGGCGTGCTTGCAAGCGGGACGGCGAACCATTGCCGTGTTTGGCACCGGGGTAGACGTGGTGTACCCGTCCAGCAATCGCCGCTTGTACGAAAAAATCTTAGATAACGGGTTAGTCGTGAGCGAATATCCCGCCGGAACCAAGCCGGATCGCGCGCATTTCCCCCAACGCAATCGCATCATCGCCGGATTGAGTCGCGCGGCGATCGTCATGGAAGCACCGAAGAAATCTGGCGCGTTGATTACTGCGTATCTGGCGAACGATTTTTGTCGGGACGTGTATGCACTACCGGGGTCGCTAGATAACGATCGCGCCATTGGCTGTTTGGGATTGTTGGACCGTGGCGCGCAAGTGATTCTCGGGGAGGGAGAGTTGCTCGAAATGCTGTGCGCCATGCCATCGGTGAACTTGGACGAGACGGAACAGCTAACCCTATTTTCCGATAGTACCGATAAGAATGCCACTGTCGCGCTACCTACCGACCTCGAACCCCAGTTAGCGCGGGTGTTAGAGGCGATTCCGTCGGAGCCGATTTCCTTCGACGCGATCGTGCAGCAAGCGGAATTGGATGCGGCGTCGGTCTCCGGTGCGTTGTTGCA
>CAYQUF010000293.1:0-1584 GCA_964420595.1 uncultured bacterium | reverse complement strand
CCCCTATCCCTGGCTGCAATGACCCAGACCAAACACGCCGACCCACTCAAAACCATCCGCTCCCTCAGCTATTGGCTCGACAACGCCATCCCCATCCCCGGTACCGGGTATCGCGTCGGACTGGATCCGATTTTGGGACTGATTCCCGGTGGTGGCGACATTATCGGGGCAATTTTAGCCGCGTATCTAGTCTTCAAAGGCGTGCAATTGCGCCTCCCCGCCTCCAGTTTGGGACGGATGGTGTGGAATATCGTGTTGGAGATGGTCGTGGGTCTGATTCCCGTGGTCGGGGATTTGTTCGACTTCGCCTGGAAAGCCAACGCCAAGAATCTAGAATTGTTAGAGGCGCACCTAGACGACCCCCAGATCGGTCAAGAAGGCGATCGCTGGTTTTTCGTTCTGGTGTTAGGCGGTTTGGCGCTGATCGTCTTAATGGTCACGGCGTCGGTGTTCGTGGCGTTCCGGCTGCTGTTGGCACTGTTTGGGGGATCGTAACCAACTCGGTTGAATCTGGTAGGATGATATTTTTGCCGTTGTCTGAGAACCGCTGATGGTGCAAACTCCCCAACCCCCAGAAGAGGAACTCGTCGCCGCTGCTCTGGAAGCCGGTAGCGAATTGAATTTTCAGCTCCCCGATCCCGAAGATGACGAGATCTCCGATTACGAGTTTCAGCAGCAGGTGGATGCGGCTTGGCAAGTATGCGATCGCTTTGACTTGCAGACCGATATCTGGCGCGGTCGGATCTTGCGCGCGGTTAGAGATCGCGAACGCTACGGCGGCGACGGTCGCGGGACCGGATTTCTCAATTGGCTCAAGAATCGCGAAATCAGCAAAACTCAGGCTTACTCGCTAATCGAACTCGCCGATAGCGCCGACCAATTGTTAGAGAAAGGGTATTTAAAGACCGACTCGATCAATAATTTTAGCAAGCGAGCCTTCATGGAAACGGCGCAGGCGGCTCCAGAGGTGCAACAATTGGTTAGCGATGCAGCGCAACAAGGCGATCGCATTACCCGCCGCGAGGTGAAGCAACTGTCGGACGAGTGGACGGCGATGAGTTCGGAGTTGCTCCCGGAGGAAGTGAAAGAACGCGCCGCCAGTCATTCCCTCCCCCCTCGCTATCTCGCGCCATTGGTGCGGGAAATGGAGAAGTTACCCGAATCCCATTTAGGGGAGTTGCAACGGGAAGCCGCCGCGAATCCGGATATCGACACGGTGAAGCAACTGACCTCCGACGCGCGCAGTTTGTCGAAGTATTTGGAAGCCGCGTCTCAGGTGCAGGCGTTGAATCGCGAGGCGTTGGACGTGGAAATGGCGCTAGAGGAAGCGTTGCGGGTCGGGTGTTTGAATGTCGCCTCGGATGTGGTGAAACAGGCGGCGCAGGTAGAACAAACGGTGGCGAAGCTTTATACGACTTGGAAGCGGTTGGCGAATTTAGCGGATCGCTTGTACGTGGATACTGGTGCGAGTACCCCCCATTTGCGATCGCTCATCGCCTGTTTGGATCGGCTCTCGGGTGAAACGATTGAGGTTCCGTTGGATGAGACGGGGGAACGGGTGGTGCGTCTCAAGATTTTGGATGA
>CAYQUF010000292.1:0-3537 GCA_964420595.1 uncultured bacterium | reverse complement strand
TAACCTAAAAAGCCGTCCTAGAGGGACGGGGCTTTAGACCCAAGTTTTTCGGTAACGGAAACTGCCTGAGCAGGCGAGCGATCGGGATCCGATCTCGGCGCGCGTCGAAATCCCGTCAGGGAATCGCCAGGCACTCCAAATCGCGAGGTTTGGCAACCCTCGGGAGAATCTGCGATCGAGGGAGAACGCGACGATCTCCAGTCATTTCAAAACATCATTTAGAAACCAGCATGTTTTTATTAAACAATCAGCGCGATCGCTGGAAGCCAATTATCAAAGACTTTGAAGCCGTGGTCGGCAAACGCGGCGTCGTCCGTCGTAAAGAAGAACTGCTCACTTACGAGTGCGACGGGTTGCCCAGCTACCGACAGCGGCCCGCCTTGGTCGTATTACCGCGCACCACCGAACAAGTGTCGGAAGTCGTTAAAATTTGCGATCGCCGCGACCTGCCTTGGGTTGCCCGAGGTGCCGGAACCGGACTCTCCGGCGGAGCCTTGCCCATCGAAGACGGCGTGTTAATCGTCACCGCCCTAATGCGCAAAATTCTGAACATCGACCTAGAAAACCAGCGCGTCGTCGTCCAACCCGGCGTCATCAACAACTGGGTCACCCAAGCCGTCAGCGGTGCCGGATTCTATTACGCCCCCGACCCCTCCAGCCAAATCATCTGTTCCATTGGCGGCAACGTTGCCGAAAACTCCGGAGGCGTCCACTGCCTCAAATACGGCGTTACCACCAACCACGTTTTAGGCTTAAAAGTCGTCCTCCCCGACGGTTCCATCATCGATACCGGCGGTCAAATTCCCGAAATGCCCGGTTACGACCTCACCGGCTTATTCGTCGGCTCCGAAGGCACCCTCGGCATTGCCACGGAAATCACCCTGCGCGTTCTCAAAGCCCCCGAATCTGTCTGCGTGCTGCTGGCTGACTTTACCAGCATCGAAGCCGCTGGCAAAACCGTTGCCGACATTACCAGTTCCGGCATTATTCCCGGCGGGATGGAAATGATGGACAACATCAGCATCAACGCTGTCGAAGACGTGGTGGGAGCCGGTTGCTATCCCCGCGACGCCGCCGCCATCTTGCTCGTAGAACTCGACGGGTTAGCTGCCGAAGTCGAAACCAACCAGCAGCGAGTCGCCGCAATTTGTCGCAACAACGGCGCGCGCGAGATGACCGTTGCCACCGATCCCGATAAACGGCTGAAGCTGTGGAAAGGTCGCAAAGCCGCCTTTGCCGCCGCCGGTCATCTCAGTCCCGACTATTACGTCCAAGACGGGGTGATTCCTCGCACCAAATTAGTACAAGTCCTCAAACAAATCGAACAGTTAAGCCACAGCAGCGGTTACGGCATTGCCAACGTCTTCCACGCAGGCGACGGCAACTTGCATCCGCTAGTGCTTTATGACGGTTCCGTGGAAGGGGAATTAGAAAAAGTCGAAGCCGTGGCTGGAAAGATTTTGAAATTCTGCGTCGAAGCCGGGGGCAGTCTGTCCGGCGAACACGGCATTGGTGCGGACAAACGCTGCTACATGAGCCATATGTTTAGCGAAACCGACTTGGAAACGATGCAGTGGGTGCGCCAAACCTTCAATCCCAAAGGACTCGCCAATCCCGGTAAGGTGTTTCCCACCCCTCGCACCTGCGGCGAAGCCGCCAATGCCAAAGCGATGGAGAAATTTGAAGGCGTCGAAGCCTATTGAACGGCGTAGAGCAGTTCCCAGGTTTCCAAGGCATTCTGTTGCCTGTTACCTGACCCTCGCTCTACTGCCCGAACTCCAAGCGCGCCTGCTCGACGATATCGGCAGTCACTTCCTCCGACTCGGCTTCGCGAGCCAGTTCTTCAATGCGTCCCCGAGCCTGAGAGCGGACGAAAAAGGGAATATTTTTTAATTTTGCCTTGGCTTCCGGCGTCCAGCGCAGTTCGTCGTTAAAGTCTGAATTCGACATAGGTTATCGGAAAATGAGCTAATTGCCATTGTATCTTTTCAGTTTCGCCAAAAAAAAGGCTCCCAGTCAATTGGGGAGCCTCCTCGTTTAGTTTAGATGAGTTTAAAACTCGGGCGATCGCAACCTGGATTAGTCGATGGGCTTCATCGACAACACCGGTTCGTTTTCGCGGTCGAGACCTTTCTCGAAGCCAGCCTCAGCAGCGCGAGCGCGACCCGCGTGCCATAAGTGACCGACTAAGAAGAAGAACGCCAAGACGAAGTGAGACGTCGCCAGCCAAGCCCGAGGCGAGACGAAGTTAAACGAGTTAATCGCCGTCGCAACGCCGCCCACGGAGTTGATCGAACCGAGGGGAGCGTGGGTCATGTACTCAGCCGCACGACGTACTTGCCAAGGTTGGATGTCGTTCTTGAGCTTGTCGAGGTCGAGACCGTTAGGACCGCGCAGGGGTTCGAGCCAAGGACCTCGGAAGTCCCAGAAGCGCATGGTTTCGCCACCGAAGATGATTTCGCCGGTGGGAGAGCGCATCAGGTATTTACCCAGACCGGTCGGTCCTTGAGCGGAACCGACATTCGCACCCAAGCGTTGGTCGCGAACCAAGAAGGTCAGCGCTTGAGCCTGAGAGGCTTCAGGACCGGTCGGACCGTAAAATACGCTGGGATAAGCCGTATTGTTAAACCAGACAAAGGTCGAGGCAATAAAGCCCATCAGGGACAGCGCGCCCAAGCTGTAGGACAGGTAAGCTTCACCCGACCAGATAAAGGCGCGACGCACCCAACCGAAAGGCTTGGTCAAAATATGCCAGATACCACCAGCGATGCAGATCAAACCGATCCAGATGTGACCGCCGATAATATCTTCCATGTTGTTAACGCTGACAATCCAGCCTTCGCCTCCGAAGGGCGACTTGATCAGGTAACCAAAAATGGTGGCTGGATTGAGGGTGGGATTATTGATGAGGCGGACATCACCGCCACCCGGTGCCCAAGCATCGTAAACCCCGCCAAAGAACATGGCTTTGAACACCAACAGCAGGGCACCGATGCCCAAGATAATCAGGTGGAACCCGATGATGTTCGTCATCTGGTTCTTATCTTTCCAGTCATAACCGAAGAAGGAAGAGTATTCTTCCAGCGTCTCCGGACCGCGAAGGGCGTGGTAAATTCCGCCCAGACCCAAGACGGCGGACGAAATCAAGTGCAACACGCCAACGACGAAGTAAGGGAAGGTATCGATCACTTCGCCGCCAGGTCCAACCCCCCAGCCGAGGCTGGCGAGGTGAGGCAGCAAGATCAAGCCCTGCTCGTACATGGGCTTTTCGGGAACGAAGTGACCGACTTCAAATAGGGTCATTGCGCCAGCCCAGAAAACAATCAGGCCAGCGTGGGCGACGTGAGCGCCCAGGAGTTTACCGGACAGGTTGATCAAACGGGCGTTTCCGGCCCACCAGGCAAAACCGGAGGATTCCTGGTCGCGCCCGCCCATGACCATCGTGCTATTAAAGGGCGTTTCCACGGGGCAATACCTCCTCTGGGAATTGGAAATTCTGATGCGGCTGATCTTGAGGTGCCATCCAAGCACGGATGC
>CAYQUF010000291.1:0-3571 GCA_964420595.1 uncultured bacterium | reverse complement strand
GTCACGACCTGTATGGGGTAATCTGGTTCGATGCTACCGGACTCTAACGGTTAACTGCCGTTCAATTTGCGAAGAAGATAAAGATTAAACCCTGACAGTCTTCTCGACCCTGAAAAGACTCAAGGAGCAAGCGGTAAGGGGATCGCCGATCCCCTTTTTCCCTTGCACTGTCGTTCGAACTGAAATTATGACCTTTTTGATTACCAACGACGATGGGATTGATGCGCCCGGCATTCGCACGTTACACAAAGCATTATCCCAACTGACGAGCGATCGCAACGTCATCGTCGCGCCCAAACGCCACCAGACCGGCTGTAGCCATCACATTAATATTCGCACCACCATTCCCGTCGAATGGCGCTCTGACGATGAAGTCAGTGTCGATAGTACGCCCGCCGATTGCGTTCGCCTCGGGGTCAACTATCTCTACGACGATATCCACTTTGTCGTTTCCGGGATTAATGCAGGCTGCAATATGGGAACCGATATTTATCCCTCCGGAACCATCGCAGCCGCCAGAGAAGCCACGATCCGCCAAGTTCCGGCAATTGCCTTATCTCACTTTCAAAGAACGGGCTGGGATCTCGACTGGGAACGAGCGACGCCGTGGGCGGTAACGGTGTTAGATAAATTATTAGCCCAACCCACCGAACCGGGAATGTTTTGGAGCGTCAACTTTCCCCACCTAGCACCCGAAGATCCCGAACCAGAGATTGTCTTTTGCTCGCGATGTACTCGCCCGCTACTAACAGAATTTGTCGAGGAAGACGGCGGATATCGCTATATCGGCGACGATATTAACCGTAAAGGCGATCCGGGAACGGATGTCGATGTGTGTTTATCCGGCAATATTGCGATCGTTCAGTGCCGCTTATGGTAAAGTCAGTCGAATCTAGCGAGCAGATCTCCCCGGAAATCCAGTTGAACGTGGCAACAGTCACGCTCGTCGTTCCGGAAAGCGATCCTCCCGAAGAACTCATTTCAGTCTTGGTGTTGTGTCCGCCCGAGGCAGAAAAACAATTATTGGCAGGTTCGGAGTTCTCGGCGTATTGTTTCCACTGCCTCGAATATCCAGCGTTACAAACCACGCCGCCCAAACTTGCGGGATCTGCCGAGTTAGTCACCTTTTGCCAAGATGCGATCGCCTACGCCAGATTCCATCAAATCGAGACCGTTTACTACAGTTTCGACATTGCCAATTTAGTGGCAGCCGTGGTGTGTCAAAGCCTGAATTTAGTCGGACCTCGGCTCGAAAGCGTGTTGCAGTGCTTTCATAAATTTTACGCCCGAGAAATCGATTCGTCCCCTCCCGGCTACTGTCTCGTCCACCTGGAAAATGACGAGGAAATCGTTGTTGACCAGCAGGCGATCGAGTCGTTGAGATTTCCCGTATTTGTGAAGCCGGTTTGTTCGAGTTACGGAATGTTTTGCGATCGCGTCGATCGCCCCGAACAGCTAACCTCGATCTGCAAATCTTTGGCAAAAGCGTATCAACCTTGGTGGCAAGTTTATCGCACCCTATTTCAAGAATTTTGCGATGCTACCAAATACCCCTTAGCGATCGGCGATCGCGTTCCGCTATTAGTCGAAGAAATGATTTCCGGTCAACCCGTGACCTGCGATGGCTTTGTGTATCGAGGACAGGTACATTGCTTGGGGTTAGTCGATACTGTAGAAACCGAGGATGGCGCAGTCGATTGTTATGCGTTTCCCTCTCAAGTCACCCAGGCACAACACGCCGTAATTTACGATCGCGTCGCCCAGTTTGTTCGAGAAAGCAAACTAGACAATAGCTTTTTCAGCGCCGAATTTTGGCTGCAAGACAATGCCCATCCAATCTTAATTGAAATCAACGCTCGCATGAGCGCGACGTTTGGCTTTTTATACCAGCAGCGACTGAACTTCAATTTATATAAAGCCGCTCTCACCTTAGCCCGAGGACAATGCCCGGAACTTCCCAAATCAACCTTAGAAGAACAAACCGAACCGGTAAGTTGTCGCCTGTATTTGTCCACGCGCAATAATGGTCTGGCATCCGCGCTGTTTGACTTTAATCTTGCCCGAGACACCCTGGGCGATTCGCAATCGATCGTCTTAAATTGTCACCCCGACGAGCCTATTCAATCGCCTTCCTATCATCCCACTCCCCTCGCAGAACTCAACCTCGTTGGGACAAACCGAGCCGCATTACAGTATTATGGCGACCATCTGCGCAAGGCATTGCTGTTAGAACGACGGGAAAGTCCCTATCGCGCCAAGGTGGTGTCAGATTGCCAGTTTCAGGGGGGCGAAGGACTCTGTTACGATGCCGATCGCCATCGACTCTTCTATCTCGACTATGGCGAATCGCAACTAATTCAGTTGTGTTTAACCACTCGCAAAATACAGCGGTTTCCCTTACCCGGTACATTCTACGGCGTTGCGGTTTCGGAAAGGGAAACGGTAGTGTTATCTGGAGAGTTGGGATTGATGGAGTTCGATCTCAACACCCACAAACTCGTCCCGATTCTTCAAAACTATCGGGGCAAACCGTTCGTTTGCAATGATGTGATTGTCGATGCCACCGGGCGAATTTGGTTTAATACCATTGACGAGGATGCGACTCGAATTAAGGGAATGGGAGCCTTGTTCGTTTGCGATCGCGCCACGGTTTCGTCGGAGCATCCCCACGGACGAGTTTGGGAAATCTGTACGGATCTCGGGTATGCCAACGGAATGGGACTGTCTCCCGACGGGCGATCGCTCTACGTGGTCGATAGCGTAGCACGGGCGGTTCGCGTCTTTGAAATCGACCGGAGTGACCCCGAGCGACCCATTCGCGATCGTTACCAATGGACGGTTGCCGATAAATCCGAAGGCGTCCCCGATGGCTTGGCGGTGGATGCGGCGGGTCGCCTGTGGCTGAGCTTCTGGTTTGGCGGGAAAGTCGTCTGTTTCGATCCGCGATCGCAAACGCGCGTCAGAGAAATTTGTCTCCCCGCGATGAATGTTGCCAGTGTCGCTGTGGTCGAGGCTCAAGATTCTTGCCAATTGTTTGCTTGCTCCTCAGCCGTTCCTTGGGAAGGTGGAAAAGCAATTGCTCCCTGGTACGCCGATGACTTGCCTCGCGATGGTCGAGGATACTTATTTGAAATCGATTTATAATCGTATTTCCGAGGTTCGCTCTCGGGTTACCTTACCTCCCAGACCGATCGCGCCCAGTCACTTTTTGGTAACACGCTAGTGAATTCCGTATCCAAGAAAACTTTCATTTGGCTTCAGCTCTATGACGGCTCGCGAGTCTAATCGTAGAAAATCCGGTTGTAGACGTTCTAATTCCATGGGAAGGTGGGCATTGCAAGTTTTCAGGGATCGGCTCTGTTGCAGCGCGATCGGCAATTCCCACCCTACGATTGACTCGGATAAAATCGGACATTATCGTAGGCTGGGTTGAGAGACGAAACCCAGCACAAACAAGGCTTTTTTCAGGGTTAGTGCGGTCAGTCCACTTTCTCATTTCATGGGAAGGCGGGCATTGCGAGTTTTCAGGGATCGGCTCTGTTGCAGCGCGATCGGCAATTCCCACCCTACG
>CAYQUF010000290.1:0-3578 GCA_964420595.1 uncultured bacterium | reverse complement strand
AGCGGCATCGTCGAAATCAACACCCCCGACGTAGACCCCACCAGCGCCCTGATCGAACTCGAAGACCGACCCGTCAACGCCGCCATCGACGTGAATCCCTGCGTCCAAGGCAGCGAAACCGAATTCGTCCGCACCGGACGCGGCGGCTTGCCCCCCACCCCCGACGACGCCTTCACCGGCAACCTCGGCTGGGAAGACTGGCGCATCACCGCCGTCGAAGACACCGCCACCGGCAACGCCACCGCCGCATCGCTGCCCCAACCCCCCACCGCCATCCACCGCGCCCAAAACTGGACCGTTGACGCCAACGGCGAACTCCTCCTCACCGCCCCGGACGCCGCACCGTCCTACCGACCGCCCTCCGACCCCTCTAGCTGCACTCCCGCCACCGACAAACGCAGCGGCGACCTCGCCCAAACCCAATCCCAGCAATTTCGCGTCCGGGGCTTCCGATTCGTCGGCAATACCGTCTTCAGCAGCAATGACCTCGCCACCGCCACCCGCGACGCCACCGGCAAACCGATAAGCTTCGATCGCCTGCAACAAGTCGCCCAAACCATCACCAACCGCTACACCGACCAGGGATACATCACCACCGGCGCGTACGTGCCGCCCCAAACCACCCAAAACCGCATCGTCACCATTCGCATCCTCGAAGGCAGCCTCGAAGACATTCGCGCGCGCACCAGCGGCAACCTCGACCCCAACTATGTCATCCGCCGCATCCAGCGGGTCGCCGACGATCCCGTCAACCAAACCCAACTGCTCGAAGCCCTGCAACTGCTGCAACTCGACCCCCGCATCCACCGACTCTCCGCCGAACTCACCGCTGGCGTGCGACCCGGCACCAACCTGCTGGACGTGACCGTGGAAGAAACCGCCCCCTTCACCGCCACCGTCACCTTAGACAACGATCGCTCCCCCAGCGTCGGCAGCTTCCGCCAGCAAGCCACCACCCGCTACGCCAACCTGCTCGGACGGGGCGACGTTGCCCGAGTCACCTACACCAACACCGAAGGCAGCGACGACTGGGAACTCGCCTACGCCGTCCCCCTCAACTCCCTCGACGGCACCCTCAGCCTCCTCTACAGCACCGCCGACAGCCGCATCGTAGAAGCACCGTTCGAGCAAGTGGATATCGAAGCCGACGCTCGCACCTACGAACTCAGCTACCGCCAGCCCTTGCTGCGCCGCGTCCGACCCAAATCCGGCACCGCCAACGGCAACGGTCTCGACACCCAAGAATACGTGTTTCGGGAATTCGCCCTCGGTCTGAGCGCCTCCCGCCGCGAAAGCCAAACCTCGATCCTCGATCGCGACTTTCCCCTGTCCCCCGGTGCCGACGACGACGGCGAAACCCGGATTTCCGCCCTGCGGTTCTTCCAAGATTGGACGCAGCGGGACGGTCGCGAAGTTCTCGCCCTGCGATCGGAATTCAGCCTGGGACTGGATTGGTTCGACGCCACCGCCAACGACAGCGAGCCGGATGGAGAGTTCTTCGCCTGGCGGGGTCAAGCCCAGTGGGTGCGACGCCTGAGCGGTGAGTCCGGCGATACCCGAGCCGACGCTCGCCTGCTGCTGCGGGGGGACGCGCAACTGTCGTCCGGTTCCCTGGTGCCGATCGAACAGTTTAGCTTGGGCGGTCGGCAGCGGATGCGGGGCTATCGCCAAGACGTTCTCCTCGCCGATTCCGGTCTGTTTGCCTCGGCGGAGGTGCAGCTGCCCCTGTTGCAATTTTGGCGGCGACAGGGGACGGTGTGGGTCGCGCCGTTTGTCGATGCCGGAACGGTTTGGAATGGGGGCGATCGCGCCGATCCCGATACCAGTACCCTCGTCTCCACCGGTCTCGGCTTGCGGTTGCAATTGGGCGATCGGCTCAGTGCCGCCCTCGACTGGGGAATCCCCCTGGTGGAGCTGGATACGGGAGACGAGACGTTGCAAGAAAATGGCGTGTATTTCTCGGTGAGGTTCAATCCGCTATGATCCGCTTACCGCGTCGGTTCCAATTCATCGCCTGGCTGCTGGCGGGACTGCTGTTCGTCCTGATGGTTCCGGCGGCATCGGCTCGCTGGGTGCCTGATGCCACTGCGCCGTCGGAGGTTCGGATTGCGGTGGAGAACGACCCGCAAGCCCTGGTGCGGCTGGGGAGAGAGCGCTATCGAGCTGGAGAATACGCCGAAGCTGCCGCTGCCTTGGAACGCGCCGCCGCTGGCTATCGAGAACGGGGTGATGGACTCAACCGGGCGATCGCGCTGAATTACCTGTCGCTGACCCGCCAACGACAGGGACAATGGGAGGATGCCCGCAGTGCGATTTCGTCGAGTTTGGAACTCATCGGCGTACCGGGGGACGGTTCGACGGCGGATCGCCAACGGGTGTTTGCCTCGGCACTGACGACCCGAGGACAGTTGCAATTGGCGCTGGGACAGGCGGAGGCGGCGTTTGAGACGTGGCAGCGAGGGGAACGGGCGTATCGAACTTTAGGCGATCGCGAGGGGGAGGTCGGCAGTCAAATCAACCAGGCGCGGGCGTTGGAGGCGTTGGGGTTGCATCGGCGATCGTGCAATGCGGTGTTGGGGACGTTTGGGTCTGAGGATTTGACGTGCGACGGGTTGGCAGCGGATGAGGATGCCGAGCGGGAGCGACAGCGCCATCGGTTGTTAGAGGCGATTTCGCGACAGCCGGATTCTGAGTGGAAGGCGATGGCGTTGCGGAGTTTGGGCAATCGGTTGCGGGTGTTGGGAGCGCTCGACCTGTCTGAAGAAATCTTGCTCGCGAGTTTGGACGTTGCCCGAATCGCTCGTTCCGATGGCGATATTGCCCGGTCGTTAATGAATTTGGGCAATACTTATCAAGTTTTGGCTCAAAGAGCCGATAACTATAACAAGGACGAGATCGTTCAGAAGCGTACCGAGGCTGCGATCGATTCCTATCAACAAGCGATCGCCCTAACCGATCTTCCCTCGGTGAAAACTGAAGCCCAACTCAATTTAATCCACTTATTAACTCAGTTAAATCGCGAGGGAGATGCCCTCGAACTCTTTGCGCAAGTGCGCGATCGTTTGTCTGCACTGCCACCGGGCAAAACGATCGCGAAGGCGCGGATTCAATTGGCGTGCAGCTTTCTAGGGTGCGATCGCGTTGCAGTTCGAGACGAGCGAACCCCACTCGCGATCGAGAGAGGAGAAATCCTCGAACTCCTCGAAACCGCAGACAAGCAAGCCCAACAACTCGGCGATGCTAGAACGCGATCGTATGCTACCGGCACTCTGGGAACGTTTTACGAAGCCAGTGGCGATTGGGACACCGCGCGAGAGTTGACCCAACAGGCACTCGACTTGGCAATGGAGGCTCCCGATCTCGAATACCAATGGCAATGGCAGATGGGTCGCATCCTACAATCGCGACGAGAACAAAGGATGCAGAGTAGAGAGGCGGATCCAGAGGCGATCGTTGCTTATCAAAATGCTTATGAAACGCTCAACGATTTGCGATTTGAAATTGCCGCACTCGACCCGAACGTTCAATTTAATTTCAGGGATCGCGTCGAACCAGTTTACCGACAATTGATCGATCTC
>CAYQUF010000289.1:0-3621 GCA_964420595.1 uncultured bacterium | reverse complement strand
ATCGAGCCAACCCAGTCATGAACGCCCTTCAAATCCCCCCCCGACCTCGAACTCGACGTCACCCGAGAACAGTTCGAGCAATTAGCGATCGCCAATCGAGACCTAAAATTAGAACGAACCGCAGCGGGACACCTCATTATCGCGCCACCCACCGGAGGAACCACCGGTCGCAAAAATCTCGACATCGCCGCACAACTGTGGTGGTGGAACCGCAAGCACCAACTGGGAGTCGCCTTCGACTCGTCCACCGGATTCCACCTTCCCAACGGAGCCGACCGCTCTCCCGATGCAGCCTGGATCGCGCGATCGCGATGGGATACACTGGCAACCGAACAGCAAGACAGCTTCGTCCCCCTGTGTCCCGATTTCGTAGTGAAATTGCGATCTAGGCGCGATCGCCTTTCCTCCGTGCGCGCCAAAATGAGAGAATATCGAGACAATGGCGCGAGTTTGGGATGGTTAATCGACGATACCCGTCAAACCGTCGAAATTTACCGTCCGAATCAATCGGTAGACATTCTAGAGCATCCCGCCACAATATCCGCAGAAGATATACTCCCCGGCTTTACCCTAGATTTAACCGAAATCTGGCGTTAATCTGAAATCCAGTTGTAGAGTGCCTGACTTGATGGGATGGTGGGCATAACTCGCTGGAGTGGATTGGCGCGATTTCAAATCGATCGGTAATGCCCACCCTACAATTCTTTACTCTCTACTCCTAATCCAAAAAAAACCCGGCTTCGCGAAGAAACCGGGTTAATATTAATATCGAAATTAGCGATTAACCGCTGTAGGCGTATTCGGGCAAACGTTCCTTCGATTCCGCCGAGCTGAGTTGAACCTGGTTGTTTTCGTCCACATCGATCAGCGCCGTATCGCCATCTTGAATCTCTCCCGAGAGAATCGCTTCGGCGAGATTATCTTCGAGCAAGCGCATAATCGCGCGACGGAGCGGACGAGCGCCGTAGTTGGGATCGTAGCCTTCCTCGACCACATAATCCTTGAACCGGTCGGTCACCTCTAGGGTAATCCCCCGTTCGGTCAAGCGAGAGAAGACCTCGCGCAACATGATTTCCGAGATTTCCTTCACCTCTTCCTTGGTCAACTGACGGAAGACGATAATCTCGTCAATCCGGTTGAGAAATTCGGGACGGAAGTAGTTCTTCAACTCCTCATTCACCAGCGACCGAATGCGATCGTACTGCGCCTCTTCTTGGTCGTCGGCGAATTCAAAGCCGAGTCCGCCACCGCCTTTTTCAATCACCTTAGAACCGACGTTCGAGGTCATGATTAACACCGTGTTCTTGAAGTCGATGACCCGACCCTTAGCATCAGTGAGGCGACCGTCTTCCAGGATTTGCAGCAACATATTGAACACGTCCGGGTGCGCCTTTTCGATCTCGTCGAACAGCACCACCGTATAAGGACGACGGCGAATCGCTTCCGTGAGCTGACCGCCTTCGTCATAGCCGACAAATCCCGGCGGCGACCCGATCAGCTTCGAGACGGTATGGCGTTCCATGAACTCCGACATATCCAGCCGAATCATCGATTCTTCCGACCCGAAGTAGTACGCGGCGAGAGATTTGGTCAACTCGGTCTTCCCGACACCCGTAGGACCGGAGAAGATGAAGCTGGCGATGGGACGGTTGGGGTTTTTCAAGCCAACGCGGGCGCGACGCAGGGCGCGGGAAACGGCTTTGACGGCTTCGTCCTGTCCGATCAGGCGCTGGTGCAGGGTATCTTCGATGTGCAACAGCATCTCGGATTCGGATTCGGTGAGTTTGTTCACCGGAACCCCCGTCCAGCTTGCGACAATGTGGGCGATGTCTTCTTCGGTCACCAGCGGGGCTTCTTCGGCGTCCGATTGCTGGTTTTGGACGATTTTCTCGATTTCCGATTGAATTTCGAGTTCGCGATCGCGCAATTTGCCCGCTTTATCGAAATCTTGCTCCCGGACGGCAGATTCCTTGTCGCGGGTGACTTTCGGCAGTTCTCGCTTCAATTCCCGCGCGGCGGGGGGCAATTGCGAGTGGCGCACGTGGACGCGAGATCCGGCTTCGTCGATCAGGTCGATCGCCTTATCGGGCAAATAGCGATCGCTGATGTAGCGATCTGACAGGGTTGCAGCAGCGGCGAGAGCTTCGTTAGAGATATTGAGCTTGTGGTGCTCCTCATAGCGATCGCGCAAGCCAATCAGAATCTCAATCGTCTCGCTGACGCTGGGTTCGTTAATGGTCACCGGCTGGAAGCGACGTTCGAGCGCCGCATCCCGTTCGATGTGCTTGCGATACTCGTCAAGAGTAGTAGCGCCGAGACATTGCAATTCGCCCCTGGCTAACGCCGGCTTCATCAGGTTCGCCGCATCGACGCCCCCTTCAATACCACCCGTACCGATCAGGGTGTGAACTTCGTCAATCGCCAGAATAATTTCGCCCGACTCGCGCACTTCTTCGACGATCTTCTTGAGACGTTCCTCGAATTCGCCCCGGAAACGAGTTCCCGCCACCAACAACCCCATATCGAGACTGAAGACTTGCTTGTTGGCGAGGAGATCGGGAACTTGTTTGTTGGCAATGCGTTGGGCTAATCCTTCCGCGAGGGCGCTCTTACCGACCCCCGGTTCGCCGATTAACACTGGATTGTTCTTGGTGCGGCGACCGAGAATTTGGATGATGCGCTCGATTTCGCGCTCTCGACCCACGACCGGATCGAGCTTGCCTTCCGCTGCCATTTCGGTTAGATTAATGCCGAATTCGTCTAAGGTAACCGGACGACTTCGCGATGGACTATCGCCGCCGCCAACGGGCGCAGTCGCCACGTCGCCCAACCCTTCGATCGCTTGTCTGCGCAATTCGTCGAGATCGGCGTTGAAGGTTTTGAGGATTTTAACGGCGACGCTTTCGTTTTCTTGCAATAACCCGAGCAATAGGTGTTCGGGTCCGATGTAGCTGTGTCCCAGCTTGCGCGCTTCTTCCAGAGACAGTTCGAACACGCGCTTGGCTTTGGGGGTAAAGGGAATTTCGGCGGGAACGAAGCCAGACCCTTTGCCGACAATTTTCTTAACTTCTTCGCGAGCGCCCTCTAGGGTCACTCCAGCACCGGCGATCGCCTTTGCGGCAGCACTCGACCCTTCGCCGATCAACCCCAGTAGTAGCTGCTCGGTGCCGACGAAGTTGTATCCCAGGCTGCGAGCTTCCTCCTGAGATAGCATGATGGCTCGGATGGCTTTATCAGTAAAGCGTTCGAACATAAGGTGTTTCCCTCTGTCTGGTTTCGGCGACTGCCCAGTTTTCGGTGGACTAGGCGAGAGAGCCACAAAAATATGCTGTAAATTTTTGTGTACTTCTTTTATTTAAGGTATCTCTGCCATGTTAACCCAGCATTGGGGAGAGCCGTAATGATTTAGGGGGAGTTGCCGCCTTTAATTTTGGTGATTTCCCCGAGGACAACAGCGAGATCGGGGCGCGATCGCGATCGGCTATTTCGACCGATTTGCAGTATGTCGCGGGGTTGAAAGCAAGGGTCGAATCGCGTACTTATAAAAGATTGGCGTTCGCTGACATATGAAGCTCACCCCACCTGCCTTGGGCGAGGTGGGGGTGTCGGTGCTAACCTGGA
>CAYQUF010000288.1:0-3662 GCA_964420595.1 uncultured bacterium | reverse complement strand
CGATCGCCCGCCCATACGCTACAATGCACTTGCAGACTCGATTGCAAGCACGTCATGGCAGCTTCCAAGCGCAAAAAGCAGAAATCGGGGAGCGATCGCGTCGTTTACTCCGAATTTGGCAACACCAACCCCGCCGCACTGGAACGGGGGACGCCAGACTTACCGCCAAACCAACAACACCTGCGCGTTCAATCCTCCCGCAAGGGACGCAAAGGCAAAACCATGACCGTCGTGAGCGGGTTCCAAGCCAACCCCGACACCCTCAAAGCACTGCTGAAGCAAATTAAAAACAAATGCGGTACCGGGGGAACCGTAAAAGACGATACCCTAGAAATCCAAGGCGATCGCGCCAGCGAAGTCGTCGAGATATTAACCCAGAAAGGCTATAACGCCAAAGTCAGCGGCGGATAAGTATCACTCGCCACCTCACCAGTTGCTTTACTTCCTACCATGCCAGATCGTTCTACCTCCGACCGTCAAGACCGTCCCAAAGCCGCGCAGAAGTTCACGCCAGAACAGTTCGCTCGCTTGAAAGAAGAATCGAAAGCACCCTATCGCGGCTTGCGTAAATTCGTCTATTTGGCGGTTGGTGCCTCCGGACTCATTGGCGCGTTCATTTTCCTCGCCAAACTGACAGCGGGACGGGAGGTGGCTTCGACATTCCCCAATTTTGCCCTGCAAGTGGGAATCGTCGCTTTGATGGTGTGGTTGTTTCGCTTGGAGGGACGTTCCAAACGCAAACGCTAGCGGTTATTGCAGAATAATCGACCAACAAGCAACGGCGATCGCGATCGCGGCGAGGTGCTGCGGAATCAAACGCCAAAACGGTTGCCTCGAAATTCGCTGGCTCAACCACAGGGCGATCGCTGTCGAGAAAATTAGCACGCTTCCTTGTAAAAAGGCAATCACCGCCGGATGCGCGACGACCACGGGTAAATCTTCACCGCTCCAGCCAAAGGTTGCAAAAGTGACGGGAACGATGCGTCCGGCTTCAGTCAGTCCCAACCGCAAATAATGCGCTAAATTCCCCCCCAACACTAAGGGAAGATAGCCATACGCCAATTCCCAAAACGGTCGCGGTTTGGGAGACGACTGTACTAGGCGAATAATGCCATACGCCGCAATTGGAATTAATGCCGGAAGTACCAACGCCGCCACCGAGATACCAAAATGGGACCAAAATTGGTCTAAATGCAAATTCAATCCCAACTCGGCTTCAATTTCGGGCAATCGGCGCAGAAAAATACTGTCCAATAACAGTAACAACAGCGCCACTTCGTAAGACCGGGGAACGTGAGTCGTCCACAATTCAATTCCCGGCGGACGCAAATTTAACTCTACCGACCGATGGGGACAGGCTTTCAAACAGGTCATGCACAACACGCAATCGCGATTGTCCTCTAATTGTGCCGGATGCGAGTAAACGGGACAGCCGCCCGTTTCTAATCCCTCTCCTTTTTGGGGACCGCCTTTATAACATTGGTATGTGGTACATTCTGCCGAACAAATCCCCTGTTGCGCTCGCAATTCAATCGCCGAAAGTTTGGCATACAACCCGTTCATCCCGCCAATCGGACAGAGATAGCGACACCAAAATCGTCGCTCGAATAGTGCCGAAAAAATCATCGCCCCTGCGGTAATTAGCAGCAGCAAACAACTGGAAAGATAGGCAGTATTTTCCAGATTCCACAATTCTTCCCACAGCAAAATCAGTGCAAACAGTCCGAAGAGAAACCAACCGCCCCACTTTTCTGCTTCTTCTCTCGGCCAAGATTTAAGCTTGCCCGGAAACAGCCAGGTTGAGAGTTTTTGGGTCACTTCGCCGTAAATCATGAACGGACAAACGGCGCACCAAACGCGACCGACTAGGGGAAAACCGAGCAATACCAACGGCCACCACCACGCCCAAAATAGGTTTAAGGCGAAATTTTCTTGACGGTTTTGCGGCCCGATAAATAACACCAACACGACAAAAGCAAAGAAGGCGAGGGTAAAGCCGTAATTAATGCGATCGGGCCACCACGGACTGCGCAGAAATCGCCGCAATTTGGGATAGGCGTTGAGCAGGTTAAAGCGAAATTGCTTTTTCTTGGGACCAGTAGACCAAAAGATTTCTTCGGTGAGTTCCGAGGCACCCGAGGCTTGCACGATCGCCCGTTCCACCAAACTTTGCAACTCCCGCAAGTTCTGGGGAAAGTCATAAGATTGCAGGCGGCGTAGGGCTTCTGGGGTCAGGCGGGGGCGAGGAATGCCGCGCGATCGGCAGATGAGGCTGATGTAATAATCGACCTTGGCTTTAATATCGGCTTTGCGCACCCGCAGCGGCGGGACTTTAATAAAGTGTTCCACCAACCGCTCGACGTTAGATTGCGCGGTTTCGGAAATTGCAATAACTTTGGCGCTACAGGGTCGAGGCGAGGCGGGCGGTTCTCCCTCGCGGGTGACAGGCGTGTAAGACCCGGTTTCAAACAGTTGCACCACCAGGGGAAACAGTTCTTCGGGGAGTTCCTGAATGTTGTTGAGTACCAGTGTCCCTTCGCCGACCCATTCGATCAGTCCCGGTTTCCCTCCCGCGCGACCGAACAGTTCCGACCCGCTGGCTTGCAGCAATCTGCTGTTGACCTGAATCATCGGTTCCCGACGTCGATCCGATCCGAAGTGGATTAAGGCGGCGAGGTTGTCCTTTTCTAAGCCGGGTTCGCCGAAAATGAGAACGGAACCGCGATCGCCCGATGCTCTCTTAATTTGCTGGCGCAGGCGTACGGCGTAACGGCTGTTCCCCACAACCCCGCGTCTGGCTTTTGGGACGATATACGGACGCAGGGCAATTTGGCGCTCCTGTTCGTAACTCAACCGCGCCGCAACGCGATCCAATTGGCGGGCGAGTTGTTGGGAAAATACTTGCGAAATTTCCCCGTATTGAGCGATGAGTTCCCGAAAGCGATCGCGCGGGATAAACCAAAATTGGCAGTCGGTTAAGGTCGTGAGGGTACGGCGCGCCGGTTGGTCGAGCAAAAATTCTTCTAAATGGACGATGCTACCGGCTCCGAGCACGGTTTTAGCGCGATCGCCCCGAGATCCGCCAGAGGGCAAATCGCGCTCCAGTTGTCCCTCTCGCAGGACATACACGCCATCGGGTGGCGTCCCCCGTTCCACCAGGCGAGTATTGGCACTCACCGCGCGATCGCGCATTGACTGGGCGATCGCCCCTAAAACTTGCGACGAGAGAATTCCGAGTGCCGTGCGTTCTTGCAGCCAAGTGAGGGCATCTGAAGGTGCCATAAGTGTGATTCCAATGGGCGATAATCGAAGCCAACGCGAACAGTAGACCCGAAATTGAAAGGATTGTCATGAGTTGGTCGGACGTACCTGACCTGTGGGTTCCCCTAGCCCTCCTGGGGTTAATCGTTATCGCTGCTATCTGGTTCAGCCGCCTGTAGCAGTATCGCGATCGCCCCTAATTTCAGGGTGACAGCCCAAATGCATAAGTCAACCTTATCAAGGGGATAAGTTAAAGAATTGTTACATCTCTACACAAATCGAGTGAATTCGTATAAATTAGAGACTGTAACAAAACGTTGCAATTAATCCAGGATTCATACTGACATATGACTACCACCCTGCAACAGCGCCAAAGCGCTAACGCATGGGAGCGGTTCTGC
>CAYQUF010000287.1:0-3678 GCA_964420595.1 uncultured bacterium | reverse complement strand
GCTGACCGGAACCGACACCGCCTCCACCACCGCTCGCACGATCGCCTCTGCGGTCTCCGGATCGCGCAATAACTTCGAGCCGCCTCCCTTCTTGGTGATTTTATTCACCGGACAGCCCATATTAATATCGATGGTTTGCGCTCCCTCTTCCACCGCCATACGAGCCGCTTCCCCTAAAAAATCCGGTCGAGAATCGAACAATTGCACGCTCACCGGCTGTTCGTCGTCCCCAATGTCCATAATCTTGTGCAACTCGCGGGCGTAACGCAACCCCGCCGCTTGCACCATTTCCGTATACATCATCGAATCGGGCGCGTAGCGGCGCACCAATCGGCGAAACACCAAATCGGTCACGCCAGAGAGGGGGGATTGCAGCACGCGAGAGCGAGTTTCCACGTTGCCGATTTTCAGTGGGGTAGAAAGTCGCTGTTGTAATGAGGCAGAAAGTTGGGGCATTTCGGGTTACCGAATCTCGACCGAACAGTTTCTATTTTAGTGGGTCGGAGGGTCAGGAGAAAATAGCGCGATCGCCAATTGAGTCTCGTCCGTCAATTGCCCTCAATCTCTGCCTTACAGCGTCATAAAGGCGGCAAATACAACAGCGCGGTTACGGTTTGCCCCCCTGCTGTTTTTCTTTGCACTGCGTACGATTGAATCTAGTAGAAGTTAATGCTTCAGTTTGTAATTGCAGCCCAATTCATCGAGAGCCGATTGTTAATTTAAATCGCCAACTCCCGATTTGAAATTGTCCCCATCTCTCTAATTTGTCGTCAGAATTCGTGTCAAAGAGGTTTGAGTCATGAGAATGCAGGTCTATCCTTGGTATCCCACCGCCGCCTATCGTCCCCGCAATCGGCGATCGCAAGCGCTAGCACCCAACGGGGACGAACCCCAAATGGATTGGTATCCGGCGATCGAATGGCGCGAAACCGAAGACACCTTCATCGTTAAAGCCGAACTTCCCGGTGTCGAAGCCAACCATTTAGACGTGCGAGTCAGCCGCGATCGCGTCACCATTGCAGGGAATTACCCCCGACCCGACGTTAACAACAGACGCGATCGATCGGAATTTCGCTACGGTAGATTTGCCCGTCAAATTCCCCTGTCCGTCCCCATCGACACCGAAGGGGCGATCGCCGAATTAGACAATGGAATTCTCACCCTGACGCTGCCCAAATATAGCGCCGTCCATCCAGAAGTCGTCAAAGTCAGCCTGACGCCAGAGGTTGGCGAAACCCCCGAGCCGGAAGTTCGCCCCGACCGCGAGAACGTCGAAGCCAGCGAGCCGGAAGCCGATTCCCACGAACTCACCGAAGACCTGTGGGCGGCGACCGTCTAGCCCCAACACTGGGAAGCGCGACGGGATCGACTCCTCGCGCTTCTCTCCCCTTCCAGAATCAAACCGTCCCCTCATAGGTTCGGGAAATACCCCTTCATAATCGAGGTCGCCCGCGTCCAGTATAGAAAAATAAAAGCTTATTAAAGCTGGACATATTGTGCCGCGCAAACCAAAGTCGCGGTTTGGCGAGCGCGTTCCGGGCGAACGGACAATAACATTCATCGCGCTGAAACCCAGCCAAATCTTGTAGTAATTGGAGCCAGAGCATCCCTATGGGTAAAGTAGTTGGAATTGACCTAGGAACCACCAACTCCTGCGTAGCCGTCATGGAAGGCGGTAAGCCATCCGTGATAGCCAACGCCGAAGGATTTCGCACCACCCCTTCCGTAGTCGCCTATGCTAAAAACGGCGATCGCTTGGTCGGACAAATCGCCAAGCGCCAAGCCGTGATGAATCCCGACAACACCTTCTATTCAGTCAAGCGGTTCATCGGTCGGCGTTCGGACGAAGTGTCCCACGAAACCGACGAAGTCTCCTACGGCGTCAAAAACGTCAACGGTAAAGTCAAACTCGAATGTCCCCAAGCCGGAAAAGAGTTTGCTCCCGAAGAAATTTCGGCACAAGTGCTGCGCAAGCTCGCCGAAGACGCCAGCCAGTACCTCGGCGAAGACGTCACCCAAGCCGTAATTACCGTTCCGGCATACTTTAACGACTCCCAGCGTCAAGCCACCAAAGACGCCGGGAAAATTGCCGGACTGGAAGTGCTGCGGATCATCAACGAGCCAACCGCCGCATCCCTCGCCTACGGTCTCGACAAGAAGAGCAACGAAACCATCTTGGTCTTCGACCTTGGCGGTGGAACCTTCGACGTGTCCATCCTGGAAGTCGGCGATGGCGTGTTTGAAGTCATGGCGACCTCTGGAGACACCCACCTCGGCGGTGACGACTTCGACAAGAACATCGTCGATTACCTCGCCGCAGAATTCCAGAAAAACGAAGGCATCGACCTGCGCAAAGACAAGCAGGCTCTGCAACGGCTGACCGAAGCGGCAGAAAAAGCCAAAATCGAACTGTCGAGCGTCACCCAAGCCGACATCAACCTGCCGTTTATCACCGCCACCCAAGAAGGGCCGAAGCACCTCGACATGACCCTGACCCGGGCGAAGTTCGAGGAACTGTGTTCCGACCTGATCGACCGCTGTCGAATCCCGGTGGAAAACGCCCTGCGCGATGCCAAACTCGATAAGAGCGACATCAACGAAGTCGTCCTCGTCGGCGGTTCCACCCGCATCCCCGCCGTCAAAGAAGTGGTCAAGCGCGTTTTGGGGAAAGAACCCAACCAAAGCGTCAACCCGGACGAAGTGGTCGCCATCGGTGCCGCGATTCAAGCTGGCGTCCTCGCGGGTGAAGTGAAAGACATTCTGCTGCTCGACGTGACGCCGCTGTCGCTGGGGGTCGAAACCCTTGGTGGCGTGATGACGAAGCTGATTCCGCGCAACACCACCATCCCCACCAAGAAGTCGGAAACCTTCTCCACTGCGGTTGACGGTCAGACCAACGTGGAAATCCACGTCCTGCAAGGGGAGCGGGAAATGGCTGGCGATAACAAGAGCCTGGGAACCTTCCGTCTCGACGGCATTCCTCCCGCACCGCGCGGCGTCCCTCAAATTGAAGTGACCTTCGATATCGACGCCAACGGTATCCTCAACGTCATGGCGAAGGATAAAGGCACGGGTAAAGAACAGTCGATCAGCATCACTGGCGCATCCACCCTGTCTGAAACCGAAGTCGAGAATATGGTTAAGGATGCCGAAGCGAACGCGGAAGAAGACAAACAGCGTCGCGAGCGCATCGAGAAGAAGAACCAAGCCGATGCGTTGGCACATCAAGCCGAGAAGCAAATTAACGAACTCGGCGATAAGGTTCCGGCTGAGGACAAGTCCAAGATTGAAGGCTTAGCCAAGGATCTGCGCGAAGCTGGCAATACCGATGACTTCGAGAAAATCGAGTCACTGACCACTGAGTTGCAACAAGCACTCTACAACGTCAGCAGCAATCTGTATCAGCAAGCCGGTGGCGATGCTGGCGCTCAACCCGGAGGCGGTGCTGGTGCTGCGCCGGGTGGCGGTTCCTCCGATTCCGACGACAGTGACGGTGGCGATGGCGGCGACGATGTCATCGATGCTGAGTTTTCCGAAACCAAATAGAATGCACCGATTGGGGCAATATGGCAATTGCCCTTTCACCCTCTCCCGAGTTTGGGGGAGGGTTTTTTATGATTGGAAGATACCGTAGGGGCGAACGGCCGTTCGCCCCTACAGTTCCGGCGTTTTAACTCC
>CAYQUF010000286.1:2379-3693 GCA_964420595.1 uncultured bacterium | reverse complement strand
TAAAATGCGATGGGAATCGAAATTGACTCGCCTAAAGTCACGAGCGCCATGGCTAGCCGTAACGCCGATCGACAACCGAGGAATGCGACTCGTAAGCTTCTCAATTTAGGCGACAATCGAACATTCCGCGATCGCTAGATAGTTTTGGATGGGAGCGAACATGAAACATACTCTATCAGTGTTGGTCGAAGACGAAGCCGGAGTCCTCTCCCGAATTGCCGCATTATTCGCCCGCAGAGGATTTAACATCGAAAGTTTGGCGGTCGGACCCGCCGAGCAAATGGGGATCTCCCGGATTACCATGGTGGTCAAAGGCGACGATCGCGTCATCGAGCAGTTGACCAAGCAACTCTACAAGTTGATCAACGTCCTCAAGGTCAACGACATCACCGAAACCCCCTGCGTGGAGCGGGAGTTGATGCTGCTGAAGGTCAACGCCACCAGCAATACCCGCTCGGAGATCGTCGAACTCGTCCAAATTTTCCGAGCGC
Organism: uncultured bacterium; assembly: GCA_964420595.1. GTDB lineage: Bacteria > Cyanobacteriota > Cyanobacteriia > Cyanobacteriales > Geitlerinemataceae > CAYQUF01. The sequence continues at coordinate 3,202 of CAYQUF010000286.1, read as the reverse complement.
GAGTGGTGGATGTCGCCGAAGATTCGCTCATCGTGGAAGTGGTCGGCGATCCCGGTAAAATGGTGGCGATCGTGCAGGTGTTGCAGAAGTTCGGTTTGCGCGAAATTGCCCGCACTGGTAAAATCGCCCTCACCCGCGAGTCTGGCGTCAATACCGAGTGGCTGAAATCCCTCGAAGCCAAGGTCGGTTAAGTTCGGCGGGTCAATTGCATCCGCTGCGTGGTGTGGCAAGCTGGCGATCGGACAATAGACCATTGTAAATCCCGATCGGGTGGGAATAGTGCTATTGTTCTGAAGGAATGAATTAGGCTTGCCACGCCGCTTTGTATTTCCGAGTTTTTCTATGTCCGAACCCCTCCCCGATCGCTTTTGGCAAGGAATCGACGAGTTCAACCAACAAGAGTATTACGCCTGTCACGATACTTTAGAGGAATTGTGGCTAGAGGCGATCGACCCCCAAAAAACGTTTTATCAAGGAATTTTGCAAATTGCCGTCGCCTGCTACCACCTCAACAACCGCAATTGGCACGGTGCGGTGATGCTGTTGGGGGAGGGAACCCGGCGACTGGACGGCTATCGACCGGAGTACGGCGGGATTCGGGTTGACCCCCTGCTGGCGCAAAGTTACGATTTGCTCGATGCGTTGCAACAGAATGGGAGCGAGGGGGTTGGGAACGTCCTAGAGGCGATCGCGTCCGGAGATGAGGTGAAGTTACCCTGTATTGAGATGAGCGGGAAAACGTAGGGACTTGGTTTCCAACCCCTTCCCTACAAACGCTGGTTCTCTCGCGCTCCATCGGTCTGTGGGGAAACGCTAAAGCGTT
>CAYQUF010000286.1:0-2279 GCA_964420595.1 uncultured bacterium | reverse complement strand
AAGCGTTGACTGCGAACGTTGCGCTCGCGTGTTGATACGATGGAATTGGATGCCTTCGATCTCGGTTTGTTTAGCCTGACACAAAGATGATGCTCTCGATTCAATTGCCGAAATTATTGCCTTTGCGCCTGGCGTTGGCGTTAATGATGCCTATCGCCTTTTCTGGCGCGATCGCTCCGCCGAGTTATTCCCAAAACCAACAGGCAGGACGCGCGTTAACGGTGCGATCGGACGTGCAAGAAGCCGATGCTAAAACCGGAATTGTTACGGCGCGGGGAAACGTGCAAATTAACTATCCCGCTCGCGACATTCAAGCCACCTCCGACCAGGCGCAATATTACAGTCGCGAACGCCGTTTGGTTCTCAGCGGCAATGTCTATATTTTGCAAGAAGGCAACAGCATTCGCGGCGAGGTAGTCACGTATTTAATCGACGAAGGATTGTTCGTGGCGCAACCGAAACCCAACCGCCAGGTCGAATCGATTTATATGGTGCCGGAAAATACTGCCGCACCGCAACCGGAACAGCCTCCCGCTATCCCGCCTGCCAATCCGTAGCTGGCTGGTCGCGCTGTTTTCGCTTCAGTTTGAAAGGGTTTAATATCCGTGAAAATTGTTCTGGAGAACGTTCATAAATCCTATAGCAAGCGAGCGGTAGTCAACCGAGTCAGCCTGTCAGTTTCCCAAGGCGAAGTGGTCGGGTTGCTCGGTCCCAATGGAGCGGGGAAAACCACGACGTTTTGTATTGTGAATGGGTTGATTCAACCGGATCGCGGCGAAGTTTGGCTCGACAACCAAAATATTACCCATTTGCCCATGCACCAGCGGGCTAAAATGGGAATTGGGTATTTGGCGCAACAGCCGAGTATTTTTCGCCATCTCAGCGTGAAAGAGAATTTATTATTGGTTTTAGAAGAGACTGGCGTTCCCCGTCGGGAGTGGAAGAAATATCTCGATAAGTTATTGCGAGAATTTCATTTAGAGCGGGTGGCGAATACCCTTGGCGTGCAGGTGTCGGGGGGGGAACGGCGACGCACCGAGTTGGCGAGATCTTTGGCGGTGGGGGGTGAGGGACCGACGTTTTTGCTGTTGGACGAACCGTTTGCGGGGATCGATCCGATTGCAGTTGCCGAGATTCAACAAATGATAGCACGACTGCGCGATCGCGGTTTGGGGATTTTGATTACGGATCACAATGTCCGCGAAACCCTCGAAATTACGGATCGCGCTTATATTCTACGGGACGGTCAAATTTTGGCGTCGGGGAGTCCGGAGGAGTTGTACGAAAATCCTCTGGTGCGGCAATATTATTTGGGCGAAAAGTTCGTGCGGTGATGGTTTGTCTCTCGGTGTGAGGGAGACGATTGGGAAGCGTCGGGGAGTAGATTGGTAGATTGGTAGGGTGCGTTAGTTGAAAGCAGCAATGACTTAAAACTGGTAACAAATAGACCTAACGCACCAACCAGCAAATGTTATAGCTAAGACCAGTTTCTACGAATACAAAAAACAGACGCTTACCTCTTCTGCTGTTGCCTGTTCCTTTTTCAACTATCGTTAGTTTCACATATAAAATAAAAACGCTATACAATGAATGATAGAGCGTTCGGTTCATGACGATGGTTACCGCAACAGACGATTATCCACAGTTGACTCCAGAAGAATATTTTGCTTGGGAAGAGCAGCAAGTCGAAAAGTACGAATATATCGACGGTCGAGTTTATGCGATAGGTGGGGGGAGCAAAAATCACAGTTTAATCGCTGTTCGACTGACTACGTTACTCGCCAATCACCTAGAGGGAGGTGGCTGCGAAACCGGTAACTCAGACCTGAGAATTAATATTGCAGGGACGAATGATTACACCTATCCCGATGTGAGTGTCACCTGTGACGAACGAGATCGCACCGCGACTCAATTTATTACTTATCCCTGTCTGATTGTTGAAGTTTTATCCAAGGGTACGGAAGCCTACGACCGAGGGGGGAAGTTTAGGCTGTATCGCAACAATCCCGTTTTGCAAGACTATTTATTAGTAAATTCTACTCGCGTTGAAGTCGATTTATATCATAAAAAGGAGACGGGGGAATGGATTCTTATCAATTACCAACCCGGAGATACAGTTGAACTCAAGAGTATTAATTTTAGCTTTCAAGTCGAGCAAGTGTATCGCGGATTGGATCTCACCCCAGAGTCTTAAGCGCAGTTGTTCGTTACGTAACGAGTTGTTGCAAGTCGGACTGATTTCGAGATCGACGGGGTGGGCAAATCGCTGGATGTCCTAT
>CAYQUF010000285.1:2019-3702 GCA_964420595.1 uncultured bacterium | reverse complement strand
TATCCATTGCAATCTCCCTCCGGACAGGAGGTAATCGGTTGAATCTGCTTGGACTTGCGCCGACGTCGGCGAGCATTGAGTTCGCCGTGAGCGTGTTGCATTAGCTCGAAGGCAGATTCGTGAGTGTGAACGGCGTGGGAGGATTTCACTTCGCTGGCTAGGGTTAGAGGAGCCAGGAGCAGGGTGGATGCAATGAAAGCGCGTCGGATCGATTTGGGTTGCATGAATGACAGCACAGGCAAAACCTCCTTAACGGGGTTTACATCTAAATTTAATTAACAATTGTTACATTGAATATACTAACGTACAGTTTTGTGGTAATCAAGTCTTACTAGGGATGGTGAGGGGCGATCGGGGCGCGATCGGTCAACTTATTAACTTCTGAGTTAGCCTAGACGGTACAGTAAGCCTTTCAGGGTGAGCGATCTGGTCGAGACAGGTCGAAGTCGATACGTTTCCGTCTAACCCTATCCGGACGCAGATGGAACTATCCCGAATGGAATGACATCTACCTCAATAACGCGATCGCCCCACGAGTCTAACCATGAAGATTGCTAAAGATCGATTAAGGTAGCGATCGCAACGGACAGTGGGGCGTGTAATTCTATAGATAAAATAAATAATATTTCAGACCTACAAGGGCTTGTGACTCAACCATGCTGACTGTAACTGCTAACCCCATGCAACTCCTCCCGCTCGATCGCATTGAGTTTCCTGACTATCAGTTGCGCCAGTCGTTTGAACCCGATGCTTTGGCGCGGTTGGCGCAGACGATTGAGGCACACGGTATTTTAGAACCGCTGGTGGTGCGAGCGATCGCGGAGGAGCGTTACGAACTGGTTGCCGGTGCCAGACGCTATCGCGCCGCACAACAGGCAGGACTGAGCGAAGTTCCGGTTTGCGTGCGCGAGTTGGATGACGAGAAGGCGTTGGAACTGGCGCTGCAAGAGAATTTGGTGCGCGAGGATCTCAATCCCTTGGAGGAAACCGACGGGATTTTGAAGTTGCTGGCGGCGAAGTTGCGGCTGGAGGAGCAAGAGGTGATTTCCTTGCTGTATCAGATGCGCAACCAGCAGGGAAAATCTAGGCGAAACGTTTCGCCTAACCCGCAGGCACAAATTGTCGAAGATGTATTTGCCCCGCTGAAGCTGACGTGGAAGTCCTTTGTCGAAACTCGCTTGCCCTTGCTGAAGCTACCGGAAGATATTTTAGGGGCATTGCGTTCTGGAGAGGTGACGTATACCAAAGCCAAGGCGATCGCGAAGCTGTCGGACGAGGATAGTCGCCAGGGATTGCTCGACGAGGCGATCGCGAATGACCTCTCCCTCTCGAAAATTCGGCAGCGGCTGAAATCGTTGCGGCAGTCATCGGCAGAATCCGAAACTGATTTGGAATCCGAAACCGATGCAGAGATAGATTCCTCGACTGAAGTCGAAGACGTTGAGGAGATGGAAAGTGTTGAAGAATCGGAGGACTCGGACGAGTTACCACCCCCCATCGTCAAGTTTCAAGCGACGGCGCAGCGGATGCGGGCAACCAAGTTGTGGAAGCACCCGAAGCAGTGGCAACAGGCACAGCAGTTGTTGTCCCAGTTGGAAGCGTTGATCGCCGAGGCGGAACGAGAAGGGGTAGAAGGATAGCTCATGAGCCAGCCGGTCGATATTGGCGGCAAGCGTCTCATTA
>CAYQUF010000285.1:0-1919 GCA_964420595.1 uncultured bacterium | reverse complement strand
AATTTGTGGGAAGTGAAAGTTGAGTTGGTCTTCGAGCAGCAGATTCGGAGTTTGCTGCCGTTTGTGCCAATTCTCAAAGGCGGTGGTGAAGAGGAGGTAGTGAGAACGGCGTTACGCGAATTGAGGGCTGACGAGGAGTTGAACGAACTCGAACCGTTGCTCTCTTTCTTCGCGTCGTTTGTGCTAGAACTACCGGTAGTACGGCAGATTATGAGGTGGGATATGGCAGTCCTGAGAGAGTCGCCTTGGTATCGGGAAATTTTGAAAGAAGGCGAGCAAATTGGCGAGCAGCGAGGACGCCAAGCTGGGGAAGCTGAATTGGTGTTACGTCAGTTAAGCCGCCGTTTGGGACGGTTGGATGAGGCGGTGCAACGGCAAATTCGTCAACTGGATATCGCGCAGTTGGAGGAGTTGGGAGAACAGTTGCTCGATTTTTCCAGTGCGGAAGAGTTACGGGGTTGGTTGGAGCAGCAGCCACGTCCGTAGGGGCTTGGTCTCCAAGCCCTGTGTCCCTACTTGTGCGAGGTTCAGATGAGTGTATCGCTCAATCGCCCGATTCTTTATCCCGACAGCGACGGACAACCGATGGCGGACAATACCCAACAATTTCGCTGGATTGTCTTGATTAAGGAAAATCTCGAGCTTTTGTTTGCCGAGGATCCGCAAGTGTTTGTGGCTGGCGATTTGTTGTGGTATCCCGTTGAAGGTCATCCGGAAATTCGCGTGGCACCCGATGCGATGGTGGTGTTTGGACGACCGAAAGGCGATCGCGGATCGTACCGTCAATGGGAAGAGGAGAATATTGCGCCTCAAGTGGTGTTTGAAATTCTCTCTCCTGGCAATCGAGTCAGGGAGATGACTCGGAAGCTCCAGTTTTACGACCGTTACGGCGTGGAGGAATATTATATCTACGACCCGGATGGGAATGAATTAGAGGGAATGCAGCGCGTTGACGGGCATTTGACGTTGATAGAAGCGATCGATAATTGGGTGAGTCCGCGATTGGGCATTCGGTTTGTCGTGACTCCGGAAACGCTCGAGGTTTATCGTCCCGATGGCGAGCCGTTCCTGTCATCCCTGGAACTCTATCAGCAGCGGCAACAGGAACGCCAACGAGTCGAGCAGGAACGCCAACACGCCGAGCAAGAAGCTCAACGTGCCGACCGGGAACGCCAACGGGCGGATCGTTTGGCGGAGCGATTGCGGCAGTTGGGAATCGATCCGAATGAAGATGTGTCAGAGCGATCGGAGCGCTAGAGGGCAATGGTAAATCAAAGTAATCCCCCGTTATCGCCGAAAGAAACCTTGCCGACGATGTATGATTTACCCAGCGAGGATCCGGAGGAACCGGGTTTGCCGGACGAGTTTCACCTGCTGCAACCAGAATTACTCCGGATGACCTTTCGCCCTCCCACCTATGGCGCAGACAATATTTTTGTGGCGAGCGATCTGAATTTGTACTACGACCCCAATCATCCCCGGTGGTACAAACGCCCGGATTGGTTTGGAGTGTTAGGGGTGTCTCGCCTTTACGAACAGACTGACTTGCGCTTGAGTTATGTGATTTGGCAAGAGGGAGTAAATCCTTTTGTGGTGGTGGAATTGCTCTCGCCGGGAACTGAAGCGGAAGATTTGGGGCGCAATTTGCGCGAAGCCAGTCAACCGCCGAATAAATGGACGGTGTACGAGCAAGTTCTGAGGATTCCCTATTATTTTGTTTTCAACCGCTATACGGACGAGTTACAGGCGTTTGGTTTGGTGATGAACCGCTATCAACCTTTGACCATTGAAGGACAAGGGGTTTGGCTGGACGAAGCCGAGTTAGGGTTGGGATTGTGGCAGGGGGAATATCAAGGGGTCAACCGACTGTGGTTGCGTTGGTACGATCGCGACAATAATTGGTTGCTAACGCCGACCGA
>CAYQUF010000284.1:0-3739 GCA_964420595.1 uncultured bacterium | reverse complement strand
ACCCAATGACTCGATCCGGTTGGATGGTTAATCCACGAGCGCTCGCTGCTATAGAGCTGACCAAGTTTCTCCCCATCTCCCTATCCCCCTATCCTCCTTACCCGGATCGGTTGTTTCGACCAATTGTTCGGCTTTATCGCCATCGCGAGGTGGTAAGATGTAAAATCCTTGATTATAATAGGAAACGTAACGTAACGCGGGGCCTTCATGGTTTCGACGTGCTAGCGAAAGCTGCCCCGTGATGCAGGTCGAGAGTGAGTCTCCTCTCGTAAATCCAAGGCTCAACTTAAAATGTAACTGCGAACAACATCGTTCCTTTTGCTCGCAAGGCTGCTCCTGTAGCCGCCTAAAAACCTCTTAACAGGTGCGAGCGTTCGTAGTCTGACTCCGTTAAGGGCTACGGACAAAACCCCAACGGATGCGCTGGTTAGCTGTCTCTGGTCGGCTAGCTAGCAAAGACTCCACCAGAGCATCCCACCAGCAGGGATAATCGCTGGTCCCCGCCCTACGGGTCAAAAGGGCTAAGCCTGTGAGCGATCGGAAAGTAAATAGCTAGTGCGGACACGGGTTCGATTCCCGTAGGCTCCATTTAATCCCCTTTCCTGCTGGAGAGGGGAAAATTTTTTTGCGAGTTCCCCTTTCACATTCTTGTCTCAACAGAGTTTGTGTTTTTTGTCAACGGCTCGCTTCAAAGTTTACACTGAAGAGAACTCGACCGCGTGCTGTCTTTCCTGGTCGCACATGGCATCCAATATTTCTCCATTTGACTCTCAATCTCGCGACGCCGAGTCAGGTCGATCGCTGCACCAGCAACTGTGGATTGCCATTTTGCCCGTTGTCCTCGTCCCGCTACTGGTGGCGGGGGGATTGAGTTGGCGGATCGCTTACCAACAAGCTAAAACTCGTGCCGAACAGCGTCTGTCGCAGCAGTCTTTGCTGGCGGCGAAGTTAACCGAGCGGGTTCTGACCGATGCCCTGCAAATTCCGGCGATCGTGGCGAGTTCTCCCAGTTTAATTCAAGCGGCGCGTGCGGGTGCAGCCACTGCCGAATCTGAAGAGTTGCCCGCTCTGGGAACGGATCGATTGGAGCAACGTTTCTCGCAGACCCGACTGTTGAATGCCAACCAAACCCTCAACGATTACTTGCGCCGCGTTGCCGATCGCGCTGGATTTGCCGAAATCTTTGCCACCGATCGCCACGGGTTCAATATCGCCTACAGCAATCTCACGTCCGATTTCGTTCAAAGCGATGAAACCTGGTGGCAGCAAGGACGACAAGCGGGGGAGTGGATCGGTCAACCCCAACTGGATCGCTCCTCGAACGTCTTCAGCATCGATTTAGTTCGAGCCATCAACGATCCCGACACGGGAGAATTTCTGGGAGTGGTGAACGGCGTCTTCGCTACGGCAAACTTCGAAGCGCTCGAAAATGCCTTGCTGGGATTGGAATTGCGGGGGAGCGAAACCCTCCAAATCGTCCAAATCGGCGATCGCGCCTCGACCATCGAAACCCTCGATGCAGATGGGGCGACCCCACAAGGGGAATTGGTCGGTGGCGAAACGATCGCGACCGCAGCGCGATCGCGACTGCAAGGTCGTGCGGACGACTCCGGATCGATCTCGCTGACGCATCAGAATCGGTACTACGTCTTGCATGGGGTGTCCAATACCGATTGGGCGATTGTCGCCTCGATCGAGATTTCCGAAATTCGCTCCGCCGGAAACGAGTTAGCCCTAACCTTTACTATCATTTTTGTGGTTCTGGCGATTGTCGCCGCGATCGCGATCCAGCGGTTGGCGCACCACTTATCGCAACCCCTGAGCGAACTGACTCGTGCCGTCCAACAAATCGCGATCGGCAATCTCGATACCTCGGCGGTTGCCCGAGGAACGTCCGAAACTCGCACCCTCGCCCGCAGTTTCAATCAAATGGTGGCGCGAGTGAAAGAGTTTTTGCGCGAAAAAGAGGGGGTCGGAGAACACGCGATGCAGTTGTTGGGCGAAGTGCAAGAAATCGCTGACTCGATTCAAGGGGTCGCTGCCAATACCCAACAAGCCGAACGCCGCGTCCGACAAATCAATCAAACCGTGCGGGCTAGCGACGATGCCATGAACCAAACCGTCGCCAGTATTGACACGATCCAGGATACCGTGACAGAAATGGCGCGTAAGGTGCGGCAGTTGGGCGAAACCTCTCAGCGGATTTCGCGGGCGATCGTGTTAATCAAGCAATTTTCCACTCAAACCAACTTGCTGGCGCTGAATGCGTCCGTTGAAGCCTCCCGTGCGGGCAAATTCGGACAGGGATTTGCCGTAGTCGCCAAGGAAATTCGCGCCCTCGCCAACCAGTCTGCCGATGCGACCCAGGAAATCGAGCTGTTGGTGAACGAGATTCAAACCGGAACTCGAAATGTCGCCATTGCCATGGAAGCAGGCACCCAGCAAGTGGATGCGGGAACGCAATGGGTCGAAACCAGTCGCAAGCAACTGATCCAACTCGCCCAGACCATCGCCGAAATTGATACCCTAGTGGCAGAAATCGCGCGGGCAGCGTCGGCTCAAGCTCAAACTTCGGCTTCGGTGAGCGCGTCCATCCGGGATGTGGTTGACATTTCCCGGAACGAGCGCGATAAAACCTCTGAGTTTCAGCGCGATCGGGGTGACAATGCGGGAAACTGAATAGCGGGTCGAGATCGAGCGCCGGCGAAACGTCTCGACCGGACGCGCGACGCGATCGCCGACTGTGTTCCGAGGGGATGGTAAATCGTTCGATGTGGACTGCACGCCTTTTGCAAGAGAGCACGACCTTGAGTTCCTCTGAAATCGTCCAATTTTTTCAGCAGTTTTCGACATTGCTCGAATCGGGATTTTCTCCGAGCGAGAGTTTGAAGATGGCGAGTCGCGACGGTTCGACTGCGTTTCGGCGGGAGCTGAAAAAGGCAAGTGCGGCGGTAGCAGCCGGACGGGATTTGGCAGGAGCGCTGGCGCTATCGGGCTATTTTGACGGTTGGACGACGAGTTTGGTGCGCTTGGCAGAACACAGCGGAACGGTACCCGAAACCTGCCGTCGCTTGGCTGTTTCGATCGCGCGACAGGAGCAACGGGATGCCTTGGTTCGCCAGTGTCAGATCGCGGCGATGGCGATCGCGTGGAGTTTGTTGCTATTGGTGGCGGCGAGTTTTAAACCGACCCCGCAAGCCTTGCTCGAACCGCAGTTTTGGCTGAACGGGTTGGGGTTGGTGCTAGTGGTCGGCTTGTTGGGGTTGTGGCTCGATCGCGTCCGCAGCGAGCGGTTGAACCGTCTGGGGCAGAAGTTACCGGTGGTTGGCGATATCTTGCAAGCGCGATCGCTGTTATTTTTGGGCGAGTTGGAATTGCCCCTCAGTTGCGGCGTTCCGATTACGACGGCGTTGGATTTGGCGCGATCGCGCTATCCGGATCCGGCGATGGCGCGGCTGCTGGCGATCGCTCTGAGCGATTTGCGATCGGGACATCCCCTCAGCCACAGTTTGGAGGGAAATATTCCCGATCCCGCCTTGGCGATCGTGCGGGTGGGAGAGGAAACGGGAAATTTAGATAGCGCCCTCCACCAACTCGCCGAACGTTACGAAAGCGAACTGGAGCGAATTTTACAGCAGTTGCGCGGCATTTTGTTTCCCCTCAGCGTTGTCACGGTGGGTGGCGTGGTGGCGTTGTTTGCGGTAGCGAGTCTGCTGTCGCTGCTCTCGACGATGGAATA
>CAYQUF010000283.1:0-3775 GCA_964420595.1 uncultured bacterium | reverse complement strand
CGAAAGGCGATCGCTTAGAGTTTGTAGTAAACGCTTTAGCGTTTTCCCCTCTGGAAATGGATCGCTCGTGTCGGGGTTCGATCTCCAAACCCTTCGATTAACCAATCGTCTCATTGTAGGAAATAAACGCTAACGCGGGACGTGGAAACTAAGCGCCTACAACCAACGGGGAGACGAAAGGCGATCGCTTCCTTACCACATGGGGGTAAACGCTAAAGCGTTTACTACGAACGTTAAAACGTTAAAGCGTTGACTGCGAACTTTCTTGTCGTGCTTGGAGGACGTCACTGCGATAGTGCATCAATCCCAAGGTGAGCTGCTTCACTAACCAGTACAACAGGGCGATTGTAATAAAGGTGACGACAATCACCAATATCGGACGCTTGGCGGTTAGATTGTCGATGGTTCCCATGACGACGCGATCCGGCTGCGTGAAGAGGTGCCAGCTATTGAACCGCTCGAACCGCCCTAAATAAATCCCGATCGCGCTTAAACCGTGCAAAATGAATTCCGACGGGACAACCCATCGTTCCCACCCCTGGCGTTTTAGGTATTGACCCAAATATATTAACGACAGCACGTAGGCTTCAAACCCCACCACCATAAAAATGAAATACTGCGGAACCAAGGCGAGAGTTACGATCCAAACCGAATAACCGCGCCGAATTTCTTCGTAAAAATGAATAATATCGGTCAGCACGTAGGGTGCATTGGGCAAAAATAAAACAAACATGCCAAATCCCGCCCACCACAACAGCGAACGAGATCCGCGCCGCTGCAACCACCAGATATCGATCGCCATTAACGCCAGCGCGATCGCGATCGCCACAATAAAATAAGGCAAATTCACGCTGTACGCCGTCTGGAGTTGGCGTCCCAGTTGCGCTAGATGGTCGAAGCTATAGCGCCGCACTCCCACCACGAAGGTGACCCCCAACAGCAATCCCGTTCCCCAAACCAAAACACGCGATTGCGGCTTGCGAAACAGCCAAAAACTCAGCACCAACGGCACCAACGCCAGAAATAGATTCCAGCACATCCAACCGCTGTTGCTCATACTCGCTTTCCAAGCGGTCGCCATCCAATTGAGTAATTCGGCTCTCATCAGCGTTTCCAACCTCAATCCGAGCGATCCCTTTTCTCTATCAAGATTCGTCCCAGTACTCCAACCATAGCCGATCGGCTGGGTGGGTGGTAAAGCGGCGGTGAGTTGAGGTGCATCCCTGTGGACGTTAAACCAAAATGCCTGCGGAGACGGTCTGACAGGGGTTGAGGTCACTCAATCTAGTTAAGCAGTCGATGAACCAGGAATACTCCCTGCATACCCGTTAGAGTTGCTGGGAGAGCGTCAATTTGCCCGATTTGACAGGGTGTTTGTCCCGAGTCTGCAAACGACAGCGCGATCGCCTTTTATCTTCGTATCAGACAAAATGGGCGATCGCGCCATAATGATAGTCAATTGCTCAATTTCCCATGTACTGAGATGAGGCTCGAAGCACGTACTGGCAGGAGTGTAGCTTAATCCTTCTGCCAAATGTCCTTCTCACCTCGAAATTCCAAAACCTAGTTCAGATAGTTGGCTTCGGCTTCCAGTTGACGCAGCAATTGCTCGTCACCGTTCGCACGAGCCATTTCCATGCGACGTTGCAAGTGCTTTTGAAGATTGTCGCGATGGGTACGGGCGGCTTGTTTCAAGGTTTCCTGACGGTTTCTGTTCATAGTGGACATTCCTCTTAACGATATTGATGTACCATTTCATTTTCTAAAATAACATTACTGAGTCAAGACCGTATCAAAATTTACAAAAAGTAGCGGAAACGTCCGCACCGAGCCACATCCGATGCAGTACCCTAGCCACAGGTAACGCAAAGGTACGTTTCCCATGAGCGACCCCCGAGTCCTGACCCTGCTCACCGATTTTGGCACGAGCGACGTGTACGTTGGCGTCATGAAAGGCGCGATCGCCCGCATCAATCCCACGATCGCCGTCGTGGATCTCACCCACGACATTCCCCCTCAAAACCTGATGGCGGCGCGGTTTAACCTGATGAACGCCTATCGCTACTTTCCCCCTGAAACCGTTCACGTGGCGGTCGTAGATCCGGGAGTGGGAAGCCAGCGACGGGGAATTGCCATTCAAATCGCTGCCGGATTTCTAGTGGGACCGGATAACGGGTTATTTAGCGGCGTCTTGAGTCAAACGGAGGCGATCGCGGCGGTGGAACTCGACAATCCCGACTACTGGCGCACTCCCAACCCCAGCACCACCTTTCACGGTCGCGATATCTTTTCCCCCGTCGGCGCGCACCTCGCCAGTGGAGTTCCGCTGGAAAACCTCGGACGCGCGATCGCTCCCGACAGCCTGATTCGCTTCGACCTCCCCGATCCTCGCCGCACCGAAACCGGAATCGCCGGATGCATTCAATATATCGATCGCTTTGGGAATTTAATCTCGAATATCCCCGGTTCCGAGGTCGAAGGAAAACCCTGGTCGGTGAAAGTTCCCCAGCGCGCCATTCCCACCGGTCGCACCTACAGCGATACCGATTTTGGCAAGACGATCGCTCTCATCGGTTCCCACGGTTGGGTTGAAATTGCCGTTAACGGCGGTAGCGCCAAAGATAAATTAGGACTGGATTGGGGCGAGGCGATCGAACTCGAAATCGCTCGTTGAGATTAATTTATAGCAATGCGCTCTTAGCTATTTACAGCAAGGGGGTGCGTTCCGGCGGTTTGACTCCACGGCGACGGTACCCTATGGAGGGCGGTTCGCGAACCGCCCCTACCCAATGACTCGATCTGGTTGGATGGTTAATACACGAGCGCTCGCTGCTATAACCTACACCGATCGATGCGATCGCCCGGTAAAAAAAGGAACGCGATCGCGCCGGGTGAAATTCTGTCAAATCTAGATCGAAAGCTTAGCTTGACTTGACTACGGCTCGCACTTCTCAATCGCGATCGCTTGATTAATCTCTCGCCGATAGATGAAATTGCGACCGTTGCGAATGTGCGGATACGCCGACAATTCCAACGCAAAGGCACAAGTCGTCGTCAACCCGCTCAATAGCGCATTGCCAGACACCGAGCGATCGCTGACCGAAGCATTACCCGTATTCGATACCTGATTGGCAAGAGTCAGCTCGTTTTCGGACGTTCCCTTAGTATATTGCAACGCCCAACTGCGTAACCGTCCGTACTTCTGGGTAGCACTGACTCGGAAATCAAGGGTTAGGGTCGGCGTCCACGGAATTACGCCACACTCGTTTTCAGCCGGCGTCACCAATGTCAACGCTGGCGGATTGTTATCGACCGTCAGCGTTAAATCGCAGCGATCGCTCATAGCTGGCAAAGGATTGTCCGGGACTTCGCGACCATCGCGGTAATCGACGCGGGTCGAATCGAGTTTCGTGCCGTTGTCGTCAAACACTTCCAAACGCAGCGTGTAGGTTCGCGCATCCGGCTCATCCAGCCAGGTATCCCAAACCCCAATCAAATCGGGATTGTACCAGTAGTAATCCTCGAAATTGCGCACCTCGTACAACCCGGCTTCATCATTGACGGTTTTAGGACCGAGGTGATGGGTTTCGCTCCAGAGCGTCGATTTATTAACTCGCGTATCGACAAGCGATCGCGGTTTAATCGGTTTGAACGCACTATCCGAACTGCCTTTAGGCGCATACGACAAGCGGTAATAGCGAGGTGGCGTTCCGTCGCTCAAGTTGTCGCCGAATTGCGCGTAAATCCGCAGCCGATGTCCGTACGCCGATTGCAA
>CAYQUF010000282.1:0-3776 GCA_964420595.1 uncultured bacterium | reverse complement strand
CGCCTCGGTGGTAACTTTTGTTGATTTCAGAATTAAATTTACCCAAAATCTTTACGTAAACCTGTTAGTCGTATAAGTTTGACGCTCAAGGGTCGAGCGATCGCCAGTCCTGGTGACCGATTTCCTCTAAATTTTTAAGCGAAATATCCTTAAAATGACTCAGCTGCGATCGAGTGTTGTCATTGTTGGCAACCGTCCCGATATAAACACTCGTATTTTTGAGATCTTAACGCAAGAGGATTACAGGGTTGATACGATCTCAGTCGATCGCATTCAAATCGGAACCATTTTAAGTTTGAATCCCGATTTAGTCATTCTCGATATCGATCTCGCTGCCAACGCCCCCCGCTCGATTTATACTGCCCTCAAGTGCGAAGAACAAAACTTAGCGATCGCCCTGCTGGTCTTCGGAGAACGCGATCGCCTCGATCGCCTCAATAAAAATTTAAACTTAAAGCGCATCGACTGTATTAAACTACCTGTTGCGGCTGAAGAAGTCTTGGCGCGAGTCGAAACCCAACTAACCCTTCAGCAACGATACAAGTGGTTCAAAGCAACCTTGGAACGGCAACACCGACAGCTTAACTCCGAAACCCAACTCCGCCAGCAAATTGCCGCCGCGCTCAAGCAAAGTGAAGAACGCTGGCAGCTCGTCTTGCGCGGTCAATCGGACGGATTGCTCGATTGGGATATTATTTCGGGAAAAGTTTTTTTCTCGCCGCAGTTAGAGTCAATGTTGGGATACTGTCCAGGGGAATTGGCATCCGATTTCGACCAATGGCGCGACCTGCTCCATCCCGACGATCGCCAACCGTTTCTCGAGCGTTTAAACGCCTACTTACGATCGCCCCACGCCGCTTATACCGACGAGTATCGCCTGCGCTGTGCGGATGGCTCTCACCTGTGGACGAGCGTGCGAGGACAAGCGGAACTGGACGTGCGGGACAATCCGACGCGATTGGTGTGTTCTTACCAAGACATTAGCGATCGCAAATTACTCGAAGAAAAACTGCGCACCTCCGAGGCGAAAATGCGGGCGCTGTTTGGCGCGATGAACGACATCGTGCTGACGGTGGATCTCGACGGCTCCGTGGACATGGCACCCACCTATCCCGCCATTACCCTCGACGAAAATACCGAACTTGTCGGTGCCACCATCGAACAGTTTTTTTCCGACGAAAGCAGCGACCTTTGGTTTGGAAACGTGCGATCGGCGATCGAGTGCGGACAGACCGTCAGCTTCGATTATTGCTTGGATGTTGGAGAGCGCAAAGCGTGGTTTTCCGCCAGTATTTCTCCCATGTCCGACACGAAAGCCGTATGGGTGGCGCGCAACATCAGCCAGCGCAAAGAAGCCGAAGATCACCTGCGAGCCTCGCGACAGCGGTTGAAATTTCTGTTCGAGCAAACCCCCCTCGCCGCGATCGAATGGTCTACCGACTGGGAAATTCGAGCTTGGAATCACGCCGCCGAACGCATGTTTGGCTACACCCGCGCCGAAGTGGTCGGTCGCCACAACGCCAATTTACTGATTCCCGAGTGGGAGCGAAGCTCAGTGGCGCGAGTGCAAGGCAGTCTCAAACACGGCAGCGACGGAGCGTACCACCTCAACGAAAATATTACTAAAGACGGGCGCACCATCATTTGCGAGTGGTACAACACCCCCCTACTCGATCGCGACAATGTCATTATCGGTTACGTGTCCGTCGCCACCGACATTACCGAACGCCGCCAGCGAGAGTTGCTGCAAACCACGCAAAACCGGATTCTCGAACGGGTGGCGCGGGGGGGATCGCTGCAAGAGGTGCTATCGGAATTAGTGACCCGTCTCAACGAGTTGACGCCCCGACAGAACTCGGCGATTTGGTTGGTCGAAGATGGGGTGCTCGTTCCCTTGGTCGGCGCGCAACTTCCCGAAAATTGGTCGCAAAACCAGCTTGAAATTGCCCCAAACGAGACGCCGTGCGGTCGCGCCGCCTATTTTGGAAAGCGAACGATCGTCGCCGATATTGCGAACGATCCCCGGTGGAGCCATCTGAGAGCGCCAGCAGAGGAGTTTGGCGTGCGAGCCTGTTGGTCGGAGCCGATTTTTTCCGAGCGGGGGGAGGTGGTGGGCATTTTAGCGCTGCATTTTAGCCAACCGCGATCGCCCGAACCCCGAGAACTCGAAATTTCCGAGTCGATGGCTCGTTTGGCTGCCTTAGCGATCGCTCGCAAGCAAGCTGAAACCGCGCTGCGAGAGGCGAAAGAAGCCGCAGAAGCCGCCAATCGCGCCAAAAGTCAGTTTCTTTCGAATATGAGCCACGAATTGCGCACGCCGCTCAACTCGATTTTGGGATTCAGCCAAATTCTGAACCAGGATCGAACCTTGAATCCCGAACAACTCGACCAACTCGGCATTATCAATCGCAGCGGCGAGCATTTATTGGTCTTGATCGACGACATTCTGTCTATGTCGAAAATCGAGGCGGGGAAAGTGGTTTTAAACGAGGCGCAATTCGATCTTCACCGCTTGCTGCGATCGCTCGAAGAAATGTTGCAATTGAAAGCGCGATCGAAGGGATTGCAGCTTCATTTCGAACGCGCCGGAAACGTGCCGCAACTGATTCAAACCGATGAGAGTAAATTGCGGCAAATTTTAGTGAACTTATTGGGCAATGCGATTAAATTTACCCAATCCGGAAGCGTGGTGATGCAAGTGCAGTTATTAGAGCGCGATCGCGGCAAAGCGAATCAAGCTTGTCACTTGTTGTTTACCGTCACCGACACGGGGGAAGGCATCGATTCGGGCGAAATCGAGACGCTGTTCGATCCGTTCGTACAAACGCGATCGGGACGAGAATCGAAACAGGGAACGGGATTGGGGTTAGCTATTACCAAGCAATTCGTGAAGCTTTTAGGCGGCAACATTACCGTTGAAAGCCAAGTCAATCGAGGCACGACCTTTACGTTCGATATTTGGACGACCGGGTGCGATTTTTTCGAGATCCATCAAACGCTAACCGAGCCGCAACGCATCGTTTCCCTCGCGAGCGACCAACCGCGCTATCGCATTTTAGTGGCAGAAGACGTCTTTGCCAACCGCGAACTCCTCATCGACATTCTCGCTCCCGTGGGATTTGAATTGCGCGAGGCGAGCAACGGGTTAGAGGCGATCGAACAGTGTCGCAATTGGCATCCCCATCTCGTGTTAATGGACATTAAAATGCCAGTCATGGACGGCTGCACCGCTACGCGAGAAATTAAAGCCTTACCCTCCGACTTTCCGGTTCCAATCGTGATAGCATTGACCGCCAGTGCGTTTGAAGAAGAATATCAAGAAATTTTCGCCGCCGGATGCGATGAAATTATCCGCAAACCCTATAAAATCGAGATCCTACTCGAAGCCATCGGTCGCTACCTGAACGTGCGCTATACCTACGACAGCGACGAATCCCAACCGTCTGCAACGCCAACCGATTCGGTCATCCTAACGCCCGAAATGTTCCAAGTGATGCCGATCGAGTGGATCGAACAGTTGCGATCGGCTGCCATTAGTCTGTACGACGAAAGGATTTTCGCCCTCATCGATCGCATTCCCGAAACCGAATCCGCATTAGCCAGGGCGATCGTTCAATTAACCGACGAGTTTCGCTTCGATGCGATCGCAGAATGTGCCGAAGCTGCCTTAAAATCAATCGAATAAAAGTCGTTTGAAACTCCATTCAATCACAACCGTAGGGTGGGAATTGCCGATCGATTGGCAATGAAGCCGATACCTGAAAACTTGCAATGCC
>CAYQUF010000281.1:0-3803 GCA_964420595.1 uncultured bacterium | reverse complement strand
TCCCGGAAGGAAAGCGCGATCGCCAGGACGAGGAGGATCCGGGCATTCAAAAGAATTGAACGCTTCGCCGTCCTGTTAAATTAAGAATAGAAAGTTGGTTCGGGATTGCTCATGAGTAGCCGCAGCGCCGCGCAAAATCAAGGGTACGTCTATTTTCTCAACGAAGCCCCGGAATTGCTGCAAACCATCGAGCAGGAATTGTTTACCGTTCGCGAAGGCTCTCGATTGCAAAAGGTTCATACCCTGATGCGAGCGACCCACACCCTCAAAGGCGCGGCGGCGAACGTGGGACTCGAAACCATCAAAACCATCGCCCACTCCCTCGAAGATGCGTTTAAAGCCCTCTACAACCAAGATATCGAACTCGACGACGAGTTGGAACGACTGCTGTTTGAAGGATACGAATGCTTGCGCATTCCCCTGACGACAGAGTTGGCGGGGGTGGAGGTCAACGATGGGGAAGTGTTGGATCGCGCCGCCTCCGTGTTTGCCGAGTTAGAAGATAAATTAGGCGACTACCGCAACCAAGGCGATTACATTCCCACCTCCGCCGAATTGGGATTCGATATCGCCCAATCGATCTTCGAGTTGGGGGTGCAGCAACGCCTCGACAATATCGAACGAACCCTCAACGAAACGCCCGATCGCGTGGGGGAGAGTTTGCGCGCCGAAGCCGAGGTCTTCGTGGGGTTGGCAGAATCGCTGAATTTACAAGGATTTGGAGCGATCGCCCAGGCGACCCTAACCGCCCTCGACACCCATCCCCATCGCGCCCGAGACATTGCTAAGGTGGCGCTAGCGGACTTTCGCGACGGACAGGCTCGGGTGTTAAATGGCGATCGCGATCGCGGCGGGACGCCTTCGGAGGGATTGCAACAATTTGCCAGCGGCGAAACCCTCGAAACAGAGGACGTGAATCGGGTCGAATCGCTCCTGGTTGAATTCGATACCTTTCTCAGTTGCGATCGCTATGGCAAACCGGTCAAATCGGACGTGCGCCAGTTCTTTCTCGATGCCGTTTTCTACGTGTTCCAGTGGTTCCAATCCCATCAAGGCATCGGCGAATCTGCCCTCAGTTTCGATTTACTCATTGAAAAACCGCGCCAATTCCAACACAAACCCGTCGCAATTTCTTCGGTCAAAGCCGCCGAATATTGGGTCGATCTCTTTCTCGACTTTCTCGATTCCGAAAACGAGGGCGAAAATGTCTATTGCTATCGCAAGTGGATGTTACTCTCGACCGTGCTAGCCGTTGCCAAACTGCAATACGCCGACGATACGGGCGATCCGGGGCGATACCGCGACATTCCCGCCGTGAAAGCCTTACGCCACCGCATCAACCGCGTCGCCGAAGCGTACAAGCAGCGTCCTCCCGTGTCCCCCGAGCAACGCCACTGGTTAGAATTGCCCCAAGTGCGCGATCGCCTCGTTCCCGCCCCAGAGGATGAGGACGCCAATGCGTTGTTCTCCGAAATCTGGGAAACCCCGGACGAGTTGGAGGAAGAAGATGCGCCAACCGAACCCGAACCCTCCGCCCCCTCGGAAGCCAGAATTGCCGAAGTTGTCGAACCCGATCCCCCGGCTTCCCCCAAACCGCAACAGCCAGAACCCGCCGCACCCGCGACCCAAAGTAAAACTACCGCCGACAGCCGCCAACTGGTTCCGGTGGATATCAAGGGGATCGAACGACTGAACCAGCGGTTGGGAGAATTGCTAGTCGAGCAGAATCGCAAGAGCCTCGACGACGCCAAAGTGTACGGGGGGATCGTTCAACTGCGATCGCAATTGGCGCGTCACCAAGAGACGATGGATCGATTGCTCGATTGGTCGGATCGGATTGCCTTATTGCTCGAACGTCAGGCAAAAACGAAATCGCACCGCGATCCGTCTCTGGCGCTGGGGGACTTCGATCCCTTGGAATTGGAAGATTACGACAACTTGCACGGTTTGTTGCGATCTGCCCTCGACGAAACCAATCAATTGGATTTCACCAGCGAGGCAATGGAACGATTGGCAAAAGAATCAGCGCGCGTTATGGAAAAACAACAACAATTGCTGTCTCGAATGCAAGACGATCTCATCGAAGTGCGAATGCTGCCCGTCGGAGATATTTTGCAGCGATTCCCGGCGATGGTGCAACAGTTGGCGCGGATGCAGGACAAACCCGCCGAACTGACCCTGAAGGGGACGGATATTTTAATCGAACAGGCGATCGCTCAGAAGCTCTACGACTTGCTGCTGCACCTGGTGCGCAATGCCTTCGACCACGGTATCGAATCCTCCGAAGTCCGGCAGCAACAGGGAAAACCGCCCACCGGACAGATTGAAATTCACGCCTATTACCAAGGCACCCAAACCATTATCGACGTGAAAGACGACGGCAAGGGGTTGGATATCGAATGGATTCGCCGTCGCGCGATCGAGTTAGAGTTTCTATCCTCCGAACAAGCAAACCAACTGGTTGCCGAAGAATTACTCGAAGTCTTATTCGAGCCGGGATTTTCCACCGCTTCCCAGATTAGCGAACTGTCGGGTCGGGGAGTGGGTTTGGACGTGGTGCGATCGCAATTGCACAGTCTCAAGGGCAACATTACCGTGCAAACCCAGCCGCAGCAGGGGACGACATTCTCGGTTCGCATCCCCCTCACCCTGACCATTGCCAAGCTCTTGGTGGTTCAGGCGGGACGGGATACCTACGCCTTGCTCTCCGATGCCATTGAAAAAATTGTCTTGCCCTCGGGCGATCGCGTCAAGCTGTTTGAAGGGCAAAAGGTGTTAAATTGGGGCGAAGGCGAGGGGAAAGCGATGGTTCCCGTTCGCCAACTCGCCGACGTGCTGGGAATGGGTAAAGGCGTAGTTTCGACCCCGTCACCGGGATGGCAGGCAGAGGACGAAACGCCCGAACTGTTGGCACCGATATCGGCGTCTCAGTCGGGTTTGGCAACTCAATCGCTGCCCCTATCCGGGAAAGACGTGGCACCCGTGTTACTGCTGCAACGCAACGGTCGCCGGTTGGCATTGGAAATCGACCAAATCTTAGGGGAACAAGAGTTGGTGATTCGTCCCCTCGGAAGCGCGATCGCCCCGCCGCCTTATATCATCGGTTGTACGATTTTAAGTAACACTCGACTCACACTTGTATTAGACGGTGCCACCCTAATCGATCGCGCCGAAGATCGTCCCCGCCACCAACTCCCCGAATCGACATATACCCTATCGGGAACGCGGCGAGCCAGTTTGCCTCAAAGCAGCGAATCGCGTTCGTTACCGAAAGTCGTGCTAGCAGTAGACGATTCCCAAAGTTTGCGCCAAACCCTAGTATTGACGTTGCAAAAGGCAGGTTACCAGGTTCGCGAAGCCAACGACGGTCGCGAGGCGTTAGATCGATTGCGGCAGAATCCGGATATCGACCTGGTGGTGTGCGATTTAGAAATGCCCCGAATGAACGGGTTTGAAGTGTTGAGCCACTGTCGCCAAGATCCCAGTCTCGCCGAAATTCCGATCGTCACGCTCACATCTCACACCAGCGACCAGTACCGCCAATTGGCGACGGAGTTAGGAGCGGCAGCATACTTGAATAAGCCGTATTCGGAGCCGGAGTTTTTGGCATTGCTCTCGAATTTGGTGCGGCAAAAATAGGCGATCGCGTTGGTTTCGTCGTTGGGAACATCGTTGGCTTGCCATTCAAACATAACTAACGTGTTGGGTAAAATTATCGATCTTGACACAAAGAAGGCGTGATATTTGAGTCTTGTTCTTGTCTCAAATAATCTTCAATTTGCCGACAGCCATATTCAAATAAA
>CAYQUF010000280.1:0-3873 GCA_964420595.1 uncultured bacterium | reverse complement strand
GACGGCAGAACCAAGCCCCGCTTGTAATCTTGGATTCAAGCGGGGTTGTTGACGAACTCGAAAATGCCTTAATAGACTATTCCACAACTCCCGCTTGGGTTCATTGCAGGGATTACACCGGTAACGACCCGTTCTAATCGATCGGTTCGCTGTCAAACGTCGCTTCTTCCATCCAGATCGGTTCCTCCTCAATGATGGGGTCTTCCTCAACCTCCGGTTGCGGCTCGATCTGTCTTTCCTGCGTCGCGGGGTCGGGAGACGGCGGTGGTGGCGGATTCAGCAGCCGATCCCATTCCTCCACTTTCCGTTGCGCCTGTTCGTAGTTATTGGCGTAATATGGAATCCGATCGGCAATAGCGATCGCCCCTGCCAAATCGTAGGTCGCCACATCCCGCGCGATCGCGAGAACCTCCTGACTCCACTGCGCGATCAGGCTGTCGGCTTCCGATCGCCAGAAACTAGATCGCGGCACCTGATTTGCCCGTTCGATCGCCGCTAACAGCGAATCCGAGGTGCCCCCACTGGCAAGGTCGTAGGCTTCATCCAGACTGCGTTCGGCTCGCAACTGTGCCTCCCAATCGGAAATCGAGGCTTGCGCTTCGCCGTACAAGGAACGACCGGGACGAATATTCTCCGCCACCGCGATCGCATCTTCCAAATTCCCCGCACTGGCTAATCCCCGCGCGCGATCGAGATAGGGTCGATCCTGAATTTGTTCGATCCGAGCCTGCCAATCGGCAATGTTACTCTGCGCCTGCTGGTAGAGTGCCCGCGAAGAGCCAATTTTGCTCGCCTCGTCGATCGCCGATTGCAGGGACTCCACATCGCCCAATTGTGCCAGTTGTTCGGCGCGTTCGAGAATGGGACGGTCTTCGAGCCGTTCGATGCGATCGTTCCACTGTTCGATATCGTCCCGTGCTTCATCCCAAACGGGAGTGCTGCGCGAAACCATCTGCGCTTGATTGATCGCCGTGGTCAGGTCGCTGACATTGCCAGAACGGGCAAAATCGCGTGCCTGTTCGAGAATGATCGCATTTTCGATCGTTTGCTGCCAGCGGTCGATCGAGCGTTGTGCTTTGCTGTAGAGAGGGCTGTCGGGACCGAGTTTTTGAGCTTGGGCGATCGCGCTTTCCAAGCCGACCACCGTGTTATTCCACGCCTGCGATTCGGCTTGTGCCAACACGATGAAGTCTTTAGCTTCTTCAGTTAAGTTGGCACTGGCAGGGATTTTTCGGGCGATAGACATCGCTTCGGTCAAGTCTTCTCGCTCTAAAGCGGCTTCGGCGAGTGCCATCATTTTGCGTCCGTATTCGCCGATCGCTTTTTGCGCTTCGGAGTAGACGTAACTTTCGGGTTTAATATCTTCGGCAATTTCGATCGCCTCTAAAATCCGATCCACCCCACCCCGATTCACCAAACGCTGAGCTTTTGCCAGTTTTGCGCCATCCTCGCGCGCCGTTTGAATCAGTTTGGTAACTTCATTGTACTTGGTCGTCTCCCAATAGCGATTGCCCACCTCCAGCAGTTTCGTCGCTTCCCGGAAGGCTTTGGGCCAATTTTGCCCTTTGAGTTGAGCTTCGACGCGATCGTAGATCTCCTCAGCCTTCGTCCAAATGGCACGCCAGCGTTCGATGCGCTCTTCGACCGTATCTTCGAGGGTTTTACCATCTTCGCCAATAGGAACCTCCGTCGGAACCTGACGCGCCGTAGCGATCGCTTCTGAGAGGTTTCCGGCGTGAAATTGCTGTTCCGACAGTTCTAAAATATCGAGCGTCCATTCCTCGATGTATTGGTTGATCGACGGACGCAAGGGGTGATCCGGCGGAAGTGCGTTCACCAGCGCGATCGCTTCGAGCAGGTCGTCTACGTTCTCCTTTTGAGCCGCCACGCGAGCGCACGACAGGCGCATGGACGCCGAAGCCAGGGGCCAGAAAATCGACGGACAATTGGGCAACGTGGGCAACCGCAGCAAGAACGCCACCGAGATAAATCCCGCCGCACCGAACATTAACCCGGTAGACAGCACCCAAAACTGCCAAGTTGCCAGCCAGCTCAACCATTTCAGCGAGATGCGCCGATGGGAACCGCCCTCGGGAGGTGGCGGCGGTGGCGTTTCCGGGGCGATCGAACGCTTGGGTTGGCGAGGCGCGGGAAACGAGTCCTCTTGGGAGTGTAGATGTGTCATCGAGGTTTGAATCTTGCGTGGAAATCGGCGATGGTCGAATTTTGGAATGGGAGATGACCCCGTCGCTTTACCTCCCCGTACCAAATTCGGTCGCTGGTGATTCGATGCGTCCCGATGGGACACGTTGCGCGAACGCCCGTTTAGCATTCCCCGATACTCTCCTCATCACCCATCAGATCAGTTCGTGCCGATCGCGTCGAACGTGCAGGGGTTGCAGGCAAATGTGCCCGATTCCTGGCTTGGCGATCGTTGTCATCCTACCGCAACTGCTCGGAATTTGTCCCCTCGGGCGCAATTGTCGGTCTAATTTTAAGTACAGCGAGAGCGTATCGGTTTCCGAAATTGAGACCGTTCCAAATCGAGATTTACGGACGGGCGATCGCCTTTAGTGTATCGAAATCGAGCGGATCGATGGCACTGTCGGTTCCCAGCCAGAGTAAATATTCGATATTGCCCGCCGGTCCGGTGATGGGGGAGGCGACTAGCCCGCGATCGCGCCATCCCAATTCTCGCGCTGATTCTAGCACTTGAGCAATAGCGTTTGCCCGATCGATCGGATCCCGGACGACCCCTTTTTTCCCGACGCGCGATCGTCCCACTTCAAATTGCGGCTTCACCAACAACACCAGCTCTCGCGGCGGTTGCAGCAGTTGCCATAAGGCGGGCAAAATTTTGGTCAGGGAGATAAACGACACGTCCGCCACGCCGAGGTCGGGGAGCGGTGCGCCTTCGGGATAGAGATCGGTCGGCGCGAGATAGCGAATATTGGTGCGTTCTTTGAGAACCACGCGGGGGTCGTTGCGCAGTTTCCACGCCACCTGACCGTAGCCGACATCGACGCCGTAGACTTGTTTGGCGCCGGCTTGCAGCAAGCAGTCGGTGAAGCCGCCAGTGGAGATACCGCCGTCGAGACAAATGCGATCGCGCGGGTCGATCTCGAACGCTTGCAAGGCTTTCGCGAGTTTTTCGCCGCCACGGGAGACATAGGGCGATCGCGGTTTGACCTGAATGTCGGCGTCGGGGTCGATGGGGGTTCCGGGTTTGTCGATCGTGTGGCGATCGACCGTCACCTCTCCGGCGCGAATCCAGCGCTGCGCCAACTGTCGCGAGGGACAGAGGTTGCGTTCGACCAAGAGAGTATCGAGTCGTTGTTTGGTCATTCGGGAAGGGATTGAATCGCGATTTTATTAAAATTTACTCGAATTCTTATTGTTTTTTCATCGCAACTTCATACAACAGTGTGAAACTTTTATCGACCTGGGGCATTCTAGAAGAGGTAGGAAGGAATTTAGGTTTTGACTCGAATCCTTCCTGGCAATCCCAGCCAAAACTCTATCGGAACCCACTCGGAATTGTCAACAAAGCTTAACTCATCTCCGTAATTTCCGAGGGGTTCCACAGGACAAATACTGGAGTTCGACTCCATCTTGGCTGTAAAATTCCATCGGGTGCATTGGATTGTCGTCGATGCCTTGACTTGACAATTCAGTATTAATTCAACGGTGGAATCCCATGGATGCAATTACGTTTACTCTCTGGGCTGTTTTTTTAACTGCGTGTTTTAACTATGTAAAAGGCGATGGAAACAAAGAGAAATCGGGGAAGTGACCGCCTAGCGGACTCGACCGATTTAAATAACTTCATGCCCCGGTTCCTGCCGGGGCTGTACGCTTTTTAGAGGGGGCGAT
>CAYQUF010000279.1:0-3892 GCA_964420595.1 uncultured bacterium | reverse complement strand
TCCTGGCTAAATTTTGGGAATTTTGTAGCCATATCTTTTTCTTAATTGCTCGCTCTATCCAACAGCTATGATTCGCGCTAGGAAGAATGCCCAGGTTGTGACAATTCCACCCAGTAGATAGTGTGCTACTCCAACAGCGCGACCCTGAATGATGCTCAGCGCGCGAGGCTGGATAGCGGGGGCAACTTTCAGCTTGTTGTGAGCCCAGACGATGGACTCGATCAGCTCTTGCCAGTAACCGCGACCGCTGAACAGGAACATGAGACTGAACGCCCAAACAAAGTGCGCGCCCAGGAACAGCAGACCGTAAGCCGACAGAGCCGAGCCGTAAGAGGTGATCACCTGAGAGGCTTGCGCCCACAGGAAGTCGCGCAACCAACCGTTAATGGTGATCGAACTTTGAGCAAAGTTACCGGCGGTGATGTGAGAGACGGTTCCATCTTGGGAGACGGTTCCCCACACATCGGATTGCATCTTCCAACTGAAGTGGAAGATCACGATGGACAAGCTGTTGTACATCCAGAACAGACCGAGGTAAACGTGGTCCCAGCCAGAAACTTGGCAGGTACCGCCGCGACCCGGACCGTCGCAGGGGAAGCGGAATCCTAGCTCGCTCTTGTCGGGAATCAGACGAGAGTTACGAGCAAATAGAACGCCTTTGAGCAGAATCAGGACGGTGACGTGAATGGTGAACGCATGGATGTGATGCACCAGGAAGTCAGCCGTTCCGAGTTCGATGGGCATCATGGCAACTTTGCCGCCGACGGCAACGACATCGCCACCAAAGGCGTAGCTAGCCGTTTCTAAGGCGTTCGGGGCGGTATTGCCAGGCGCCAACGTATGCAGGTTTTGCACCCACTGCGCAAAGATAGGTTGTAGTTGGATCCCTGTATCGGAGAACAGGTCTTGCGGACGACCGAAGGCGCGCATCGTGTCGTTATGGACGTACAGACCGAAGCTGTGGAAGCCCAAGAACAAGCACACCCAGTTTAAGTGGGAGATGATGGCATCGCGGTGGCGCAGGACGCGGTCGAGCAGGTTGTTGACGTGCATCGACGGATCGTAATCGCGCACCATATAGATGGCACCATGAGCGCCAGCACCGACGATCAGGAAGCCTCCGATCCACACGTGGTGGGTAAACAGAGACAGTTGAGTCGGATAGTCAGTTGCAATGTATGGGTAGGGCGGCATCGCGTACATGTGATGCGCCACGATGATGCTCAGCGATCCCAGCAGGGCTAGGTTGATCGCCAGTTGAGCGTGCCAGGAGGTCGTCAGGGTTTCGTACAGTCCTTTGTGACCTTCGCCAGTGAAAGGACCTTTGTGAGCCTCCAGGATTTCCTTCATGCTGTGGCCGATGCCCCAGTTGGTGCGGTACATGTGACCGGCAATGATGAACAGAACGGCGATCGCCAGGTGGTGATGTGCCGTGTCCGTGAGCCACAATCCGCCCGTAACGGGGTTCAAGCCACCTTTAAAGGTGAGGAAGTCGCTATAGGCTGCCCAGTTAAAGGTGAAGAAGGGCACGACTCCTTTGATGAAGCCCCAATCGACGCCGGGATAGATCTCGGTCATCAAGCTGGGGTTGAGGATCCACTCGTGGGGCAGGGGAATGTCTTTGGCAGGAACGCCCTTGTCCAACATCTCGTTGATCGGCAGCGAGACGTGGATTTGGTGACCGGCCCAACCCAACGAACCCAAACCTAACAATCCAGCTAGGTGGTGGTTCATCATCGACTCCACGTTCTGGAACCATTCCAGTTTGGGAGCGCGTTTGTGGTAGTGGAACCAGCCAGCAAACAACATGAGGGCAGCCATCACCAACCCACCGATGGCGGTGCAATAGAGTTGGAATTCGTTGGTGATGCCAGAAGCACGCCAAAGCTGGAACAGACCCGAGGTGATTTGAATCCCTTGGAATCCGCCGCCGACATCGGCGTTGAGAATTTCTTGACCGACAATCGGCCAAACCACTTGAGCGCTGGGTTTGATCCCGGTGGGATCGCTCAACCAAGCTTCGTAGTTCGAAAACTTAGCGCCGTGGAAGTAGGCACCACTCAGCCAGATGAAAATCACGGCTAAGTGACCGAAATGAGCGCTAAAAATCCGGCGAGATACTTCTTCTAAATCGCTGGTATGGCTATCAAACTCGTGGGCGAGAGCGTGGAGGTTCCAAATCCAGGTGGTGGTTTTTGGACCTCGGGATAAGGAGCGATCGAAGAATCCCGGTTTAGCCCACTCTTTAAATGAAGTGGGGACGGGATCGTTATCGACCGTGACTCTTACCTTGTTCGCTTCCCGCTCCTGTGGACTAGTTGTCATAGAGACTCTCCTCTCTCTGGACAGGGAACGAGGAATAGCAACACTCGACAGGTTTAACTTTGGGGAATGACGAGCTGACTAGCAGGCTACGCAGGGAAGGACGAGTTAAGCAAAAAGAGGGATATCGAACACCTCTTCTTGGCTCTAATCCTTTAAGCAAGTTCAAATTAAAAATCGAACGGTTTGAACCACTTACGTATCCTTCTAGTAACTGCCACTCTAGGTTAAAGGTCGATCGTGAGTGCCTTGATGATGCATTATAGGGCGTGCCATCAAATAATTCAAACGGTCAAACCATTGATTTTTCAAGGTTGCGAGTACTTAAGCAAACCAAAAAGTCAAGCACTGGGTTAGATTTTTTTACAAACTGAAACAGTATTTTTACAAACCTAAACAATCGAGCCAAACTGACAAATTTGCGAGGTGGGGGGAAAGGCTGCGATCGCCTCCTGGGGCAATCGATCCGAGTCAAGTTCGACTGAGATGGGGAAGACCGGACGTTTTCATGTATAGTTGCCTACGAATCGAATCTTGCGAAGGAGTTATAGGGCGTGTTTGGCAATCATTGGCGCTGGAACCCTATTAAAACAGTACTTTCATGGCTGTTAGGAGTCGTTTTAATCCTGGGGGGTCTCGGATGCAGCGATCGCGGAACTGCCACCGAGACGACCTCCTCTCAACCCTCCCCCGCCCGTCGGCGAGTCAAAATTGAGGAAGTGTCGCCGCCAGCTTCAATCCAACAGTTACGCCAAGATCTAGAAATTTACCAGCCCCAGGTCAAAATACTCAATCCCTCCCCCGACACGACGCTACAAGACAACCGGCTAGAAGTTCGATTTCAAGTGCGCGATTTACCCATCTATAAAGCTGAGGAGTTGGGGATGGGACCGCACTTACACGTGATTCTCGACAACCAACCCTACATCGCGGTTTACGATATCGATCGCCCCTTGATTTTAGAAGACCTCTCCCCCGGAACCCATACCCTGCGAGCCTTTGCCTCGCGTCCGTGGCACGAGAGCTTTAAAAATGAGGGGGCATACGACCAGACGACATTCCATGTTTTCACCGAAACGCCCTACAACCGTCCCGACCCGGATTTGCCCCTGCTGACCTACAGCCGTCCCAAAGGCCAGTACGGAGCCGAGCCAATTATGCTCGATTTTTACCTGACGGGGGCACCCCTGCACTTAGTGGCACGGGAATCGCCCGAAGATGAAATTACCGATTGGCGGATTCGCTGTACGGTCAACGGACAGACGTTTGTGACCGAGCAATGGCAGCCGATTTATCTGACGGGATTTCAACCGGGGAAAAATTGGATCGAGATTGAATTCCTCGACGAACAGGGCAATCCCATTGTCGATGCCTTTAACACGACCGCTCGCTTAATTACCTACGAACCCGGCGGTCGAGATACCCTCTCGAAGTTGGTACGAGGCGACCTGTCCGCCGAAGACGCTCGCCGGATTGTCAATCCCGATTATCAACCGCCAACACCTGGCAAAGCCGAACCCACGCCAACCCCAACGCCAGAGGCAAGCGAAACGCCCAAACCCGAACCGAC
>CAYQUF010000278.1:0-3944 GCA_964420595.1 uncultured bacterium | reverse complement strand
AATGACTCCGTGACGATGGTACTATCTCCCGTGGGAATATGGGAGTAGAAGCGGGGTAAATATTCGCTTCTGTGCGTATTGCGCCCGCGCGTCCGATACAATTAAAACGCCAATCGCAACTCAGTCATCTATGTGGGATCGAATTGCCGAACGGATTTCCGAAGTGACCGGAGAACCCTTCAAAATCGCCAATCGCCGTGCGGTCGGAGGCGGCTGCATCAATCAAAGTACCTCGATTACCGACGGGAAGCGGACGTATTTTGTCAAGACGAACGATGCCTCGGAATCCGAAATGTTTGCGGCTGAAGCTGAAGGCGTGCGGGAAATGTGGGAAACCCAGACGATTCGCGTCCCCAAACCCGTGTGCTGGGGAACGGCGGACAGTTCGGCGTACATCGTGTTCGACTGGCTCGAACTCGGCGGTCGCGGCGGTTCCCAAGTGTGGGAAGAAATGGGTCGCCAACTGGCTGCCATGCACCGTCACAGCGGTCGGGGACAGTTCGGCTGGCATCGCAATAATACCATTGGCGCAACGCCGCAAATTAATACGTGGATGTCCGATTGGGCAGAGTTTTTCGCCGAATATCGCATCCGCTATCAATTGGATTTAGCTCGCCAAAATGGGGGGAATTTCTCCGGAGGCGATCGCCTGGTGGAAAAAATCCCCGAATTGCTTGCCGATCGCAATCCGCAACCTTCCTTACTTCACGGCGATTTGTGGTCGGGAAATGCGGCGGTAACTGCTGATGGCGAACCCGTGATTTTGGATCCGGCGACCTATTACGGCGATCGCGAAGCCGATATTGCCATGACCGAACTCTTCGGCGGCTTTCCGTCGGCATTCTATCGCGGTTATAACGAAGCGTGGGCGTTAGATGAGGGGTACCAACGGCGCAAAACTTTGTACAATCTCTATCACATTATCAATCACTTTAATTTGTTTGGGGGCGGTTACGGTTCTCAAGCCGAGCGCATGATTCGGCAACTGGTTTGAACGCAGAACCACAAAGACACAAAGAACGCAAAGACTCTTGTATTTTGCCAACAATGCGATCGATTTAAGCCATGTCTTGCAGCACTTGCACGGTTTGATTCAAGCGTTCTGCCCCTTCTTTCAATTGGGTAATGGTGGTGGCGGTTTGATTGGCACTTTGATTGAGATCGCCCATCATATCGACCACTTGTTGAATCGCCAATGCCTGCTGTTGGGCGTTGAGCGAAATTTGTTGGGTGTTATCGTAAATGTTATCGATCGCGCGGGTCACGTCGTCAAAGGTATCGCTGGTTTCTTGGGCGATACTTGCCCCATCCGCAACTGCTTTTTCTTCTGCTTGGGTGACCTGTACGGTTGAGTCGATCGCCGACTGAATTTCCGTAACGAGACTGTTAATTGCCGTGGTCGATTCTCGGGAGCGATCGGCAAGTTTGCGAATTTCTTGAGCGACGACGGCAAATCCTTTTCCGTGTTCTCCCGCTCGCACGGCTTCCACTGAAGCATTCAACGCCAGCATATTGGTTTGATTGGCTACGTCGGTGACTAAACTGGCAATTTTACCGATGCGTTCGGTCTTCTCGGTTAACTGCGAAATTTGCGCCTGCATGTCGCCGACTTTGGCTTGTAAATTGGACATGGCATGGCGCGATCGCTCCACGGCTTCCAGTCCCATTTCAATCGCCTGACGTCCCCGACTGACCGAGTCGGTCGCCGCACTGGCGCGTTCGGCAGATTGCTGGCTCGACGCATTGAGTTCGTCCATCGTCGTGGTGGTTTGATGAACCGCCGATGCCCGTTGCGCTGTATTCTGTTCTTGAATTGCCATCGAGTCGGTGAGATCGGAAGAAAAAGTGTTGAGTTCGTCGGCGATTTGCTTCAGGCGGTTGGAAATGCGTCGGGTTGCGCTGGAGACAAAATTAAAGATTAAAATAGACTCGATAATCGTACTAACAATCGTAAAGGTTTTTAAGCGATTAATTTCAGTTTGGATGGCAGCATGATTTTCGTCGAAATGCTCGGCATGAATTGAAGTATCGACTTGTTCGCGATTGTCAATCAGTTGCTGGTGGGATTCTTCTAATTGATTAAAATTTGCCTGGATAGTTTGAAGTCCGAAGAAAATTAAACCAATTTGAAATAAATAAGCCCCCGCAGGCAGTAAAACTCGAATCCAGACAGCTATTGTAATTTTTTGGCGATCGAACATTGGCAGCTCGTCAATATTAAGTGGGGATCGGGAATTCACTTGTATTATAGGGAGCGATCGCCCGATTGGGCAGTAAAAAAAGGGAAGACAGGTCGAACCCGCTTCCCTCAATACCTTTAATTAGCATTGGCGAGGAGCGCGATCGCTACGATTCGATTAACTCCCGCACGTCCGTCACCGCACCCTTAACCGCCGCCGCAACCACCATCGCGGGACTCATCAACAGCGTCCGTCCGCTCGACGATCCCTGACGACCCTTAAAATTGCGATTCGACGAGGAAGCACTAATCTGATCGCCTTGCAACTTGTCCGGGTTCATCGCCAAACACATCGAACAACCAGACTGTCGCCATTCAAACCCAGCCTCTAGAAAGATTTTATCGAGACCTTCGGCTTCAGCCTGCGATCGCACCGCTTCCGAAGCCGGTACGATAAACGCTTTCACCCCATCGGCGACCCGGTGTCCTTTGGCAAATTTTGCCGCCTCGCGCAAATCGCTAATCCGACCGTTGGTACAGCTTCCGACAAAGCAGACATCCACTTTCGTCCCTTGAATCGACTGACCCGGTTCCAACTTCATATAGCGATAGGCTTCTGCGGCGATGGGTCGCTCGGTCTCGGGTAAACTCTCGGGAGTCGGAATCGCCTCGCTGACGCCAATTCCCTGACCCGGCGTAATTCCCCAAGTCACCATTGGGTCGATTTCTTCAGCGTCGAACGCCACCACGTCGTCGTACTCGGCGTCCTCCGAGCTGCGGATATGGTTCCACCACGCCACGGCTTTGTCCCATTCTTCCCCAATCGGGGCAAAATCTCTGCCTTTGAGATACTCGTAAGTCACCTCGTCGGGGTTAATGTAACCGCAACGCGCGCCACCTTCGATGGACATATTGCAAACGGTCATCCGCTCTTCCATCGACATCGCCTCGAACGTGGTTCCGGCGTATTCGTAAGCGTAGCCGACGCCACCTTTAACCCCGAGTTTGCGGATAACGTGCAAAATCACATCTTTGGCGTAGACGCCGGGACGCAATTTGCCATTCACCTCGATGCGGCGGACTTTCAGCTTGTCCAGCGCCAGGGTTTGAGAGGAGAGGACATCGCGCACTTGGGAGGTTCCGATCCCAAATGCGATCGCGCCAAACGCGCCGTGGGTGGAGGTGTGGCTGTCCCCGCAGGCGATGGTCATTCCCGGTTGGGTCAGTCCCTGTTCCGGCGCGATCGCGTGAACGATCCCTTGACGACCCGAACCGACGTTATAGAAGCGGATGTTATTCTCTTTGCAGTTTTGCTCCAGCGCCTGCATCATCTCCTCAGCCAGCACGTCAGCAAAGGGACGAGCCTGGTTTTCGGTCGGGACGATATGATCCACTGTGGCGACGGTACGCTCTGGATACAGAACGTTTAGCCCTCGTTCTCGCAGCATGGCAAACGCTTGAGGGCTGGTGACTTCGTGAATGAGGTGCAGACCGATAAATAGTTGCGTCTGACCGGAGGGTAATTTACCAACGGCGTGTAAATCCCAAACTTTATCGAACAGTGTCCCCTTGCTCATACAGCGTTTTCTCGATTCGGTGTAGTATTCGATCCTACCTTAAACTTGGGGGGTTGACGGGGCGATCGCCTCTAGCGAACTTCCTAACAACGCGATCGTCTAGAATCGGGGCGTTAGGGTCTTATGTTGCCGATTCAACTGAACCAGTAGGAGTCCCGCGCTCTAATCTCCGATTGAGCGTCGGGAGG
>CAYQUF010000277.1:0-4014 GCA_964420595.1 uncultured bacterium | reverse complement strand
GTTTCAATCCCTAAAAGGGATTTTGGTGAATTTCAACTGCCCCGTTGCGGAACCCAGACACTATGCAGTTTTCAAGGTTCAATTGCGCGGATGCCCTAAAATATAGCATCGATCGCCCCAAATACACAACCCCAACCCCCTCGTACAATCTCCCAAACCTCGAAATAGTAGGCATTTCAGCGATCGCGCGAATCTCATTTTCCACTCGATCGCCCCAAACCCAGCCCCGATCGGCGATTCAGCCAATTTTGGACGCCCTCGCTGTCAAACACCCACCCCTCCGCGCAAACCGTTACAAAACTCAACATCAAAACGCCGCCATCGCACCCGATCGCGCTGCCGCAGACTGCATAAACTCTTTAAATTGTCAACCTAAACTAGCGATCCAAAATCGTCCCGCGCACCTGTGCCCCCATCAAATTTGCTCCCGTAACGATCGCGTCGTCCAACTCCGCACACAGCAAATTCGCGCCATCGAGATCGGCACCGCTGAGGTTCGCCCCGCGCAAATTCGCCTCCTCCAAATTGGCATGATTTAAATTTGCCCCTTGCAAATCGGCGCGCACCAAATCCGACCCGCGCAAATCCGCATTACTCAGGTTCGCCCCGCGTAACTCCGCATCGCGCAAATCTGCCCCTTGCAAATTCGTTCCCATCAAATTCGCGCCACTGAGAAACGCCCCATTCAAACTAGCGCGATCGAGAATCGCACTCATTAAATTAGCACCGCGCAAGTTTACCCCCCGCGCGTCCGTTTCCGTCAGGTCGGCTTGCATTAAATTGGCACCGAGCAAGTTGGCGCGCAAATCCGCACGCACCAGTTGCGCCCCCATCAAATTTGCCCCTTCAATCCGGGCGCGTTCGAGTTTGGCGTGTTTCAAATTCGTACCGACCAGATTGGCACCGGCAAGATTAATGTCGCACAGATCGACTCCCGAGAGATCCTCATCTTCCAGGTCTGCACCGGGAACCTGCTTTTGTTGACCAGAGCGAATTGCGTCAATATCCATATCAGCGTTGTTAGACAATAGCGATTAGCG
The DNA here is from genome assembly GCA_964420595.1 of uncultured bacterium. GTDB lineage: Bacteria > Cyanobacteriota > Cyanobacteriia > Cyanobacteriales > Geitlerinemataceae > CAYQUF01. The sequence goes on along the minus strand of CAYQUF010000277.1, from coordinate 2,974 downwards.
ATCGATCGTTGCCCCTTGGGAGACGGGAGCTTCTCGGAAATGGCGTTCGAGCAACCACATTCCGCTACTTACTTTAGGCGGCTCCACGGGCAAACTCAAACCTTGTTGCAAACCTTTAACTAATAAGCCAAGCATGGCGACAATTTTAGGATCCCAGCGATCGCCCTGTTGGGCTTGACATTCTTTTAACACCCGATCCATCGCTTCAGTGGAGTCAGTAGAAGCCGATTCGCGGTTGGTGCGTTGCTGGAAATACGCCGCCAGCGCCAAGATTCGGGATTCGACCGGAATGTCTTCACCCGCCCAACCCGCTGGTTGACCCTGACCGTTCCACCATTCGTTCTGATGGGCGATAATTTGCGCCACAGCTCGCAGTCGCGGTAGGGTTCGCAATGCCTGCGTTCCCTCTGTTAAGGGACAACTGGGAGCCGCCTCGGGAGATTCCACGCTCGACAGACCGCTGGCGACGGTGCTTTCCGTACCTTGTAAGGGCGAGAGACGGTGGAGTAGGCTGGCAAGGCGCAGTCGCTTCATTTGCCACGCGGGGAGGTTGAGCAACTGTCCCAGGGTTTCAGCCAGAGCGGCGACTTCAGCGGCGGCTTGAGGATTGCCCGTGTCGGTGAGGTCGATGAGTTGGGCAATGCGGATAAAGGCTTGCAGTTCGTTGGAAACCAGGTTGCGATCCAATTCGGGGGAGTAAGGTGAGGTGGAGGCTTGCAACTGCTCGCCAATGTCGTGCTGAGTGGTTTGGAGATAGTCCACCACGCGGGAGACGATGCGAACCAGGTCGTCGGATTGAGGACTGCTAGCTGCTTCGCGGGTGATGTCTTGCAAGCAATCGTTCAGGTTTTGGTGAAGCTGGGAATTGTAGGGTTCGATATGGGCGATCGCGAGTTGGGCGGCTTCGCGGACGAGGGCGGGTTCAAACGTCCAAAATCCGTAGAATTTGCGCTCGCGATCTTCGCTGGGCAAGCCTTCGGGACCGTAATCTTCCTCCGAAAGTTCCTGACACAGTACCATCGCCGTGTAGGAGGGGGCGATAATGATCAGGTGCCATTCCTGCGCTACCGGATCGTCTGGATTGAGGCTGACGAGTTCGACATTCGACTGCTGGCTGGTGGGATGCTCGGCGAATCCGGTTTCCGGCGCAGCCATGATGGCAATTTGGCGCGATCGCTCGGCGAGTTGGGCATAGCGATCGGCTTCTTGCAAATACCATTTTCCCCGTTGGAAGGCAGCGATGACGAGGGGGGAGGTCTTCGATTCGAGAATGCAGTCTTCTAGGGCGTGACAGAGGGCAATTAGCGTATTTTTATAGTAGACCCCGTATTGCAGTGGGGAGCGCTCGGCGTGGTGGGCGTCGGCTAGTTTTTGTAAAATTGAGCCTTCCAACATAGGTCTAATGATATCGATCTTTCGATTTTGATTAAAAGTATACAAAATCTCGGTGATTGGCTGGGGTTATCAGTCGAATTCGACTTTCGTCTAGTACGCGCGGCGACGCTGGGTTTCTACACTGGAGCGTAAACTGGGGGAAGGGATGAGGCGAGAGCCATTGGGCAAACCGATTGGCGAACCGGGAGGACCGGCGGGATATGCGGGAGCGGCATTTGAGGCGAAAAATCGACTGCGATCGCATCCCGAGGCGTTGAGGTTGGCGAGTCGGATTTTAGCCGATCCGGTCTTGATGCGGAGGTTGGGCGATCGGGTGTATGAGTTGATGGCGGATGAGTTGCGCGATTGTCGCGATCGCGATCGGCGTTATGGAGGTTGGTGATGCCTCAAAACGGTCAAGTCACGCACGGGTTAAATTACGTCACGGCGAATCGATTTTACGTGGAAATCGAGGAGAGCAGTTACATTAGTGCGTGTTTTAGCGAGTGTACGGGGTTGAGTGCGAAGGTGAATTACGACACTTATTTTGAAGGGGGCGTGAATCACCAACAGCGCATTATTTTAGGTCACTCGGAGTTTTCAGAGGTGACGTTGAAGCGGGGGGTGACCAACGATACGGTTTTCTTGGGGTGGGCGAGTCGGATGCTAACTCAAATCGAGCCGAGCGATCGTCATGTTAGTTCGCAGCGTCGCAATATTAATATTTTGTTGTTCAATCAAGCCGGAGAAACGGTTCAGTGTTGGACGTTAATCGGTGCGGTTCCGGTGGCGTGGAATGCACCGTCCCTGAAAGCCGATGCAAGTGTTGTGGCGATTGAGGAATTAACGCTCGCGTTTGAAGGGTTAAAAGTGGTGGTGAATCAGAATCCGAGTGCTGGAAATGCGGCGTTGGGGGGTGGTGCGATTTTGCACGACGGACGCGATCGGCGATCGGGCGGATTTTTCGCGAGTCACTAGGTTATGGTAGCAGCAAAATTACCACGCGATCGCGACCCGCAAGATGTACCTTTGGGGATTCAACGTCCTTTGGGACAGACTTTTTTGCAACCTCATTTTATATCGCCGTTAGGTGCAAATTCGCTGTCTGATTTTATTCCGTTACCATTTTCAACTAATGAGATTTCAACGCTTGAAAGTCCGCTAGATGACTGGAATTCTTTTAGTACAAGTCAAGGGTTAGAGGAAGCTGTTGATTCGCCTAGTTTACAGAAACAAGACGACACAGATGTTGATGTGGGAGATCGAGATGTTTTAGATGCAGAGGAAATTGTTGAAGATTCGATAACGAGCGATCGGACTCTAGAAATCCAGTCACAATCAGAACAGAATCAACCTTCAGAATCTACTACAGATTTTCTATCTCAACCCGAGTTGGAAAGGAGCGATCGCATTCCCGAAATTCAGTCACGGTCAGACTCGACCCAATCTTCAGAATTCATTTCGGAGTCGCCATCTCAATCGGAATCAGAAAGGAGCGATCGCACTTCAGATCTTCAAGCTCAATTTGAAGATATAACTTCGGAACCTTCATATCGGGTTAGTTCAGAACTGAGCGATCGCATTCCCGAAATTCAGTCAC
>CAYQUF010000276.1:0-4020 GCA_964420595.1 uncultured bacterium | reverse complement strand
CTAAATCCCCGCGCCATCGAGAAATTCTTGAATGGCTCGATTTTGAATGCTGCACTGGGGCGCGTTCTCCCGATATAACATGCTACCGCCATCGCGCGATCGCCCTGCCGAGTCAGTGCTACCGTTATTTTGAGCGATATTTTGACCGACCGGGACGGCAACTCGTTGCGATTGAGACGACGCTTGCATCTGCTCCACTTGGCGTTCGAGAGCTTCGATGCGATCGACCAACCGCCGAATCACGGCAGCTTCAGAATCGGGGAGCTGTCCGTGTTCGAGGGGATTGACACGCACGCCAGAGCGATAGACCACGCGACCGGGAATCCCGACCACGGTGCAGTCGGACGGCACGTCTCGCAATACGACCGATCCGGCACCGATGCGAACTTCATTGCCAATCTGGATATTGCCCAGAACTTTGGCACCTGCCCCAACCACAACATTCTCGCCGAGGGTAGGGTGGCGTTTTCCGCTTTCTTTTCCGGTGCCGCCGAGGGTGACGCCTTGATAGATCAGGCTGTAATCTCCAACAATCGCCGTTTCGCCAATCACCACGCCCATTCCGTGGTCGATAAACACGCCGTGTCCGATTTGAGCGCCGGGGTGGATTTCGATCCCGGTTAAAAAGCGGGCGATGTGGGAAATCAAGCGCGGAATAAAGGGAATGCCAATGGCATAGAGCCAATGAGCAATCCGGTGGAACAGCAACGCCTGCAAGCCTGGATAGCAAAATAGAACTTCAATCCAGTTGCGAGCCGCAGGGTCGCGCTCGAAAATTATGCGGCAGTCAGCTACGAGGGTGTTAAGCACGAGCAACGATCGAACTCGGTCAGACAAATCACAAACTATCTTAACGTTCTTTGGGGGTTTCCCAAGACCAAATTGCTCTGCTAACGAGTTCGGTTATTGCGTCACTTCCAGGGCGTAATCCCACTGCGCGCCCGATTCCATCGAACCGACCCAAATTCGGTAGTCTCCTGCCTTCCAGTTGGAATCGCGAATACTCGCATCTGGATTCGACCCCGTATCGTCGCCGCAGCGTACGGTGTCTTCATCGGGACCGCGAACGATCAAGGTGGTGTCGCGTCCGCCGCTATCGACTTGTAGGGTGAGTTGGGCAAAATCTTGTTGGAGGTTTAAGACAAAATCCGGTGTCGGATCGCCATATCCCAAGCATCGATTCCCGTTAACGCCCTGATTGGCTACAATGGCAGGCAGCGAGGTCGAACCGCCCGTATAGCCGGACGCGACTCCGTCAGCGGCGTCGAATCCCGGCGCGAGGGATATCCGACCGAAATTGCTCTCCTGTGCGAGTACGGGTAGGGCGGCAAGGGTCGCCATTAGGGCAAGAGCGCCTCCAACTTTCCACTGGAGTCGCGGACGAAATAACATGGCAACTGTCCTCCTCTTAAAATCCAGCGCTTTCTACCTTACGGGGATTTCGGATCGCTGGCTACTTTAGTTGTAACAAGGAAAGTCGGGTGCGATGGCGCTGCCAGTGACAATTGCGAGGCTGCCACATCGAGCGATCCCGACCGAGTTGGTGCCAGATACGCGTGTCTAGAGAAAATTAACCCGAATCGTGCTGTTTGTTCTGTGTTTGTTCGTTTTGAGTCTCAGTTGGCTAATGGCGCAACTGCTGGTGTTTGTGCCGATCGATCTATTTGATTGGCTGAGCTTGCCAACCTGGTTGATGCTGGCGGTATTGCTGGCGATCGTGTCTTGGTGCTTTGGCGATTGACTGGCGCTGTGGCAACACCGGGTCGGGATTGGTGGGAGTCTTCTGTCCGGGTCGAATAAGATTAACTCCTAAGAGCGCGAGAACATCAGTCCCGCGCTGTCTGCACGGGATTTGGTGTCGGGAGACGTGGAGTCTCGCCCCTGGCTGAGTGGGGTTCGATGCCCCCGAAGCCAGCATTTACCACCACTCTCTGTTTGTGGGAAACTATAGCAATGCTGACCCTGAACTACACCGACCGAATCTATCCAGATGTCAACCAACAGACTGAACTGGAGGATGTCACGCAGGTTCATTTGAGATCGATCGCGATCGCCCCAATTAGTTTGGCAATGTGCGTCTGTCGTCTATGACTCAAATTTTGGTAATCGATGACGATCCGATGACTCAGTTGGTCCTCAAGCGCGCCCTTCAGAAAAAGGGATACGACGTGGCGGTGGCAAGTGACGGTCAAGAAGGGATCGACTGCGCCCAACATCTCCATCCTGCCCTAATTATTTGCGATTGGATGATGCCAGTGATGGACGGACTGGCGGTGTGTCGGTGGGTGAAAGCCAATCCGGAGCTATCGACGACGTTTTTTATTTTGCTGACGGCGCGTGGGGCGCTCGAAGATCGAGTTACGGGGCTAGATACAGGTGCGGACGAGTTTCTCGCCAAGCCGATCGAAATTGTCGAACTCAATTCGCGGGTGGAGGCAGGTTTGCGACTGCATCAACTCAGTCAGGATTTACAAAGTCAAAAACAACGGTTGGAGGCGGAGTTGGCGGAGGCGGCGGATTACGTGCGATCGCTGTTGCCGACGCCGCTGGAGGATGCTGAGATCGGGATCGACGCTCGGTTTATTCCCTCGAAACAGTTGGGTGGCGATTGTTACGATTTTCAGTGGCTCGACGAGGATCGCCTCGCCATTTACTTGCTCGACGTGTCCGGACACGGGGTGGGGGCGGCGCTGCTGTCGGTGTCGCTGCTGAACGTTTTGCGATCGCGGGCGCTTCCCGATACGGATTTCCAACAACCCGATCGCGTGTTAAAGGCACTCAACCAGGCGTTTCAAAGTCGCAGTTCCCCCGATAGCAGCAGCAAGTATTTTACGATCTGGTACGGCGTCTATTCTCGCCGCGATCGCCAGTTGGTCTATGCCAGTGCCGGTCATCCGCCTGCGGTCTTGCTGAAGGGGCAAGGGGAAATACCCCAGTCGCCCCAACAATTGAGAACGCCGGGATTGCCGATTGGGATGTTTCCCGATGTCGATTATACGAGCGATCGCTGCGAGATCGAACCGTCTAGCGTCCTCTACTTGTTCAGCGATGGCGTCTACGAAATTCGCCAAACCAATGGAGATATTTGGGGACTTGACGCCTTTGCCGATTTGATTTCGAATTTTCACGCCCGCCAGTGCGCCGATCTCGATCGCCTCATTGGGGAAATTCAACGTTTGAGTCCAAACCGGACGTTAGACGACGATTTATCGATTCTCAAACTTAATTTCTAAAGGGGACCAGCTCGTTGGGGAGGGATCGAACCATTTATTGGGGTTTCATGGCGCGCTCGAAAGCCTCGCGATCGGCGAAAATCTTAAACACGCGATCCATGCTGGTCAACTCGAATAACATGCGAACTTGATCGCTAATCGAACACAGGTACAAGGTCGATCCGGTGGAATTGATAGTTTTGAGGGACGACACTAAAGACCCCAAACCGGAACTATCAATAAACGTCACATCTTTCAAATCTAGCAAGATGGCTTGCGCGCCTGCCTCTAAACAATCATTAATTTCTTGGCGCACTTGAGGGGCATTCTGACCGTCTAGAACGCCTTCGGGTTGAATAATTCGAGTGGTAGGATTCGTACTCATGAGGGCTTTACGAACGAATTTGCGATCGGGAGGAGTGTTTTTCTACAATATCGCGATAGAGACCGTTAAAAAACTGGGCTTTAACGTTCCAATCATATACCTCGCGCACCCGTTTTTGTCCGGCACGACCGAGGCGATCGCGCAATTGCGGATCTTTTGCCAGTCGTACCATTGCCTCGGCAATCTCGCCAACGACGCGATCGGGGGTGGTTGCGGCGATCTTAATCCCAGTTTCTTCGGTGACCTGCGTCCCCGGTCCGCCTAAGTCCAAGCAAATTGGCGGTCGTCCGGTTGCCATCGCTTCCGAACAGACTAAGCCGCCGGAGTCGTGCAGGCTCGGATGCAGCAGGACGTGGCACTCTTGCAGTTTGGCGAGGGTTTGCTCGCGCGGTAGATACCCCCAGAAGCAGACGCGATCGGCGA
>CAYQUF010000275.1:1496-4112 GCA_964420595.1 uncultured bacterium | reverse complement strand
CCTACCCAATGACTCGATCTGGTTGGATGGTTAATACACGAGCGCTCGCTGCTATCAATAAAAAAGAGACGCGATCGCGCGCGCCTCTTCACTGGACTCGGGAGAGCGATCGAAGGCGATCTAACTGTTGCCGTTACCATTCGATTGCATGGCTAGCACCCGCTCGGCGACCTTATCCGGTACTTGCTGGAGGTGGTCGTAGCGCCAGTTGAAATAGCCGACCCCCATGGTGAGCGATCGCAATTCGACGATCAAATCCTGCATTTCCGACTGGGGCAAATACGCCGTAATCTTATCCCAATTCTTCCAGTCCGAAAGCGCCTCGTAGCCTAAGATTTGACCGCGCCGTCCGCTAACGAGCTGCAACACTTTCGAGGTAAACTCGTTGGGCGCGCAAATTTCAACCGACGCCACCGGTTCGAGTAACACTGGCTCGCACTTGACCATTCCCTCTTGCATCGCCAGACGCGCCGCTTGCTTGAACGCTTGTTCGGAGCTATCGACCGAATGGTAAGACCCGTTGGTTAGGGTCACCCCCACGTCCACCACCGGAAATCCCAGAGGACCGCGATCGAGAAATTCGCGTACCCCCATTTCCACGCCGGGAATATATTGCTTCGGCACCGCACCGCCGACAATGGTTTCGTTAAAGCTAAACCCTTCGCCGCGTTCGAGCGGTTTGATATCGAGATAGACATCGCCAAACTGTCCGTGTCCGCCGCTTTGGTGCTTGTAGCGACCGTGAATCGAAGAGGCGGATTTGCGAATGGTTTCGCGGTAGGGGACTTGGGGCAAGTGAGTGGTCATCGGCAAGTTGTACTTGCGACGCAGGCGATCGAGCGCCACCTTCAGGTGGATTTCCCCTTGTCCCCACAGGACGATCTCGTGGGTGTCGCCGTGCTGTTCCCACGACAGGGCAGTATCTTCCTCCATCAACTTGGTCAGGGCGTCGCTGAGTTTCACTTCATCTTTGCGCTTTTCAGCGGCGATCGCCAGGGCAAATACGGGCGGGAGTTGGGCGGCGCGGGGTAACTCTTTCGGCGGTCGATCGGTATCGGTGGTCAGCGTGTCGCCCGTTTGCAGGGGTTCCAAGCGAGCGATCGCTACGATTTCGCCAGCGCGAGCTTCATTGAGGCTCTGCTGCTGCTGTCCCATCATCCGGTACAAACCACTCGATCGCACGCCGTTGAGGGTAATGCCATCACTCAGTTGACCGCGCCAGACGCGCGCCAAGGACAGTTTGCCCCCTTGCGGGGTGTAGTAGGTTTTGAGGATCTGAGCCACCGGCGCGTCGCCGTGGAGGACGATACCCCGCTTTTCAGCAGTTTTGCTGGGTTCGGGCGCTTCGCGCACTAAGGCATCGAGCAGGTGGCGCACGCCGTAATCTTGCTCGGCGACCCCCATAAACACGGGGACGATTAAATCGGCACCCAACTCCATTTTCAGATCGCGCTCGATTTCGTCGCGGGACGGTTCGATGTCCTCGAGCAATTCTTCGAGCATGGTATCGTCGAAGTCTGCCAGACTTTCGAGCATTTCTTGGCGCGCCGCGTGTTCGAGATCTTTGAGCCTCTCGGGGAACGGCACGGGATCGGCTGGGGCGTTGGCGTGGTAGTGAAAGGCTTGTTCGGTAACCAGATCGATAAACCCGAGCAGATCGTCCCCTTGACCGACGGGATACTGATGGGGGACGAGGGGGCGAGCGGACACTTGATTGAGGGCGTGCAGGACGTTCATGAAGAGAGAGCCAGCCGACTCGTTGGTGCCTGCGGTCGCTCGGTTCATTTTGTTGACAAAGACCAAGTGGGGAATTTCCCAATCGTCGAGAAATTTAAATAACGGCGAGAGGGTCAGCACGCGGGTTACGTCCGGTTCGCACACGATGATGGCAGCATCGACGCCCATCAGGGCGTGTTCGGTTTCTTGGGCAAATTCGACCGAACCGGGGCAGTCGAGAAAGGTGAAGTGAATGCCTTGATATTCGGTGTGGGCGGCGGCAACCTCGACGCTCATTTGGCGATCGTGGGCTTCAGGGGCGCTATCGCCAACGGTATTGCCATCTTTGACGTTTCCTTTCCGCGAAATCGCACCGCTAACGTAGAGGAGGCTTTCGAGTAAGGTGGTTTTACCGCTGAGATAGGGTCCGACGATCGCGACGTTGCGCCAGCCCGAGTTAACTTTTTCGCTCATAACGCGCTCCCAAACTTCAAGCTTGTTTCAGGGTTGAGGGGTTGGCTCGATCGCTGCGACCGAGAGGCGATCGCACTTAGCTCTCTATCCCGCTCCAGAATGACCTCAACCAAATTTCTATCTGGCTATTATTATCTCGTCCCGAAATGGAAAGTAACAAAAATTGCAGTTTGTTTTAACATCAATTTGAACAAATATGAACTCTCCCGACAAAACGTAAAAAAATTATAAAAAAATTAAAGCGATCGCCCGGGGTAGGGGACTATGGTAAGGTATTAGCCCGCGCTTCTCAATCGATCGGGTGAAGTCAAGGTTAAAATGGCTAGATTAAGGTAGAACCCAAACGATTAACCGAACCGAACGATCGTCCGAAGGCTCGATCGCCCTGTGCGGGATTCCTACTGCTGGCAAGGGTTGCTTGCCCTC
>CAYQUF010000275.1:0-1396 GCA_964420595.1 uncultured bacterium | reverse complement strand
AAGGCTCGATCGCCCTGTGCGGGATTCCTACTGCTGGCAAGGGTTGCTTGCCCTCGCCAGGGTCAAGGTGAAGCAGTTGTTCGTGAGGTGCAGTACGCCTCAGTTGAGGAATGCAACAGGCACAGGCTTATCGGGGGGGTGTACCTCATCAACTTGGGAACTGCTCTATCATTATTTTAAATCGGAAATATAAGAAAACATGATATAAATTGCAGGCGATCGAACCTTAAAAATTATCGCGATCGAGTCGCCAATTTGGTCTTGAATTTACTAAATTGAGGAACTAGGATCGGAATTTAAATGATGTTCGATGTGGTTTTATCCATTAACAATCGCTAAAATCACTTTTCTATCGAGCAAAAATTGGGGGACAAATTGCCCTAGCAATCGCGTCGCTCCAAGCTCAATCGCAGACCGATCTGAAACGGAAATTTAAGAATGTCAACTTCGCACCAGACGGGGTCGCTGTCCAATGGAACCCCTAAACCCAAAACTAGAGATAATTTAGATCGAGCTGGTTTAGATATGCTGTATCCCGAAGCCAGCGTCAGTGCTTTACAGCACGCCGATCGCGGTCGAGTCGCGATTTTTATCGATGGCTCCAACTTATTTTATGCCGCTTTACAATTAGGTATCGAAATCGATTACGTGAAGCTTCTGGAGCATTTAGTCGGTCGCGATCGCCTATTGCGCGCCTTCTTTTATACGGGGGTCGATCCGAGCCACGACAAACAACACAACTTCTTGTTGTGGATGAGTCGCAATGGCTATCGAGTTCGCACCAAAGAGGTGGTGCAATGTCCGGATGGCTCCAAAAAAGCCGATATGGATGTTGAAATTGCCATCGATATGGTGACTTTGGTGGATCATTACGACACGGCAATTTTAGTTAGCGGCGACGGCGATTTGGCGTATGCGGTGAATGCGATCGGCTATCGCGGCGTTCGGGCTGAAGTGGTCAGTTTGCGATCGATGACCAGCGACAGTTTGATCGATTTAGCCGATTGGTACGAAGACCTCGCCGACCTAGCACTGGCGATTCAAAAAGACAAAAACGAACGTCCTTATCTGGCGGATTCCGATTCTCCCGCATCGGTACATTCGAGCAAAATTCTTTAACGGATGCATTGATTTCGTGACGATTCGGATTGGCACCTCTGGCTGGCACTATCCCCATTGGCAAGGTATAGCAATGCGCTCTCGGCTATTTACAGCTACCATAGGGGCGAACGGCCGTTCGCCCCTACAGTTCCGGCGTTTTGACTCCCTGGCGACGGTGCCCTATGGATCTGCGCCGCAACACACCCTTGTATATTGTTAATACACGAGCGCTCGCTGCTATACGTTTTATCCCGAGTCTTTGCCAAAAACGGCTTGGTGGTCCGATGATGCCCAT
>CAYQUF010000274.1:0-4142 GCA_964420595.1 uncultured bacterium | reverse complement strand
TTGCCTATTTATATTTCTGCCGAATTTCCCGATATAAATCTTTCGCTAAATCGCGAAGTATGGCTTCATCTTGAATGCGATCGCCAAACTTTTGTCGTGCCGCATCCAGACACACTTTCATTAAATCCGCCGCCTCCTCTACCTCCGTCGCGATCGCCGCTTTTGAGACAGGTTGACTCGTCAGTGCGTTGGCTTTGCGTCGCTCGATTTCCTCCGAAAATCCAGAGGCAATAATTCCCGCCGGAAGCGCGAACAAACCAATCCCCAAAAATGCCAGCAACGCGCCAAATAACTTGCCAATTGGCGTCACCGGATACACGTCGCCGTATCCCACCGTCGTCAGCGTCACCACGCCCCACCACATCGCCGCTGGAATGCTGGGAAATGCCTCGGGTTGCGCCTTGGTTTCGGCGAAAAACATGAGACTAGAGGCGAAGATTAATAAAATCAAGACCGAGAACAGCGTCATTAACAATTCTCGACTTTTCAACCGCATCACCCCGCCCAACGTTCGCAGCGATTCGGAATAGCGACTGATTTTTAATAACCGGAACAGGCGAAACAATCGCGTCGCTGCCACAAATTGGAGTTGCGGGAAAATTTGAATAATATAAAATGGTAGGATTGCCAGTAAATCGACGATCGCCAAGGGCGTCAGTCCGTAGCGAATTCGACCTCGCAGGGGCGATCGATATCGCCGATCCGCCGTACACGACCACATCCGTAAAAAATAGCCAATCGTAAAGAAAATTTGTGCCGTCCAATCGATGGTGCGAAACAGGCGATCGTAGTCGGCGGCGATCGCTTCGGAGGTTTCTAAAACAAACGCCGTCACGTCTAAAATGACTAAAACCGTGACGATAAAATCGTCAAGGCGGCTGAGGGGAACGCGCGGGTCGGAGGTTTCTAAAATTTTGTAGATTTGTCTTTTAAGCGTCGAAGCCATTTGTTATTTTTTTCTCTATCCAATCAATGAGATCGCCAAAATCCCGCACAAGGCTCGAATCTGCCATGGAATTTCCGTCCCCTCAATCTTACCCGGATCGCCCGCGCCACCTCGCGATCGACATTCAGGGGTTATGCTTCTCTTACCCGGATAATCCGGGGGTACTGCGCCAGATCGACTTACAAATTCGCGAAGGCGAGCGGGTGGGATCCATCGGTGCCAACGGAGCCGGAAAAACCACCTTATTTTTATCCATTTGCGGCGTCCTGACCCCGGAAGCGGGGAAAGTGGTGCTGTTTGGCAAACCGGTGGAAAGGGGGGAGTTTCGCCCGGAGGTGGGACTGGTGTTCCAAAACCCCAGCGATCAACTCTTTTCCCCCTCCGTATGGGATGACGTGGCGTTCGGACCGCAAAACATGGGATTTGACCCAGAAGAGGTCGAAGCGAGGGTAAGAGCAGCCCTAGAGCTGACGGGGATGGCGGAGTTGTCCGATCGCCCGCCGCACCACATTTCCGGCGGAGAAAAACGCATGGTCGCCATTGCCAGCATTCTGTCGATGCGCCCGAAACTCACCATTTACGACGAACCCTCGGCAAATCTAGACCTGGGTATGCGCCGCCGCTTGATTCAATTTCTCCAACGCTCCCCAGAGACGCTGCTGATCTCCTCCCACGACCTCGAACTGATTTTGGAAGTGTGCGATCGCGTCGTGCTGATCGACAAAGGGTGTATCGTCGCCGACGGTTCCCCCCTCGACCTCCTCAGCGATCGCGCCTTAATGGAAGCCCACGGACTGGAATTGCCCTATTCCCTGGCTCGAAAACCGTAACGTCCCCCGTCCGGGCGATCGCGCGGCAGATCGAATTGTACCGTAACGCCCGCACAGTTCGGGTTTCTCCCCCCTCCCGATACGGTGGATGCGGAAATTGGGTCGGCGATACCCCCGAAGGATGGATTAGAGTAGGAAGTAAGGCATTCACATTTCAACACCTTATGGTTTTTAACCCTGACTTTTTCAGTACCCAAACTGAGGAAGACCAAGCCAACCAACTACTCGACTACCTACAACACCAGTCACCGGACGTTCTCGCCCGGATTGCTAAGTCTGCGAGTCCCGAAATTAAGGAAATTATCTCGCGCAACGTGCAAGGACTCGTTGGGGTGCTTCCCTCAGAAGGGTTCAACGTCCAAGTTACGACCGATCGCGAAAATTTGGCAGGGTTGTTGGCATCTGCAATGATGACCGGGTATTTCCTGCGTCAGATGGAACAGCGGATGGAACTGGAAAAAGGCGTCTCCGGAACGGTGTCGCTGCAACAACGACCGGATCGCCGCGACTCCCACGACTAACCGCGCGATGGCTGAGCCAAGATTAAATTTTGATTTTGGCTCGCAGGGGTCGCCGACCGATTAATTCGAGAGATCGGACGGTAACGCGCCGGGACGGACTCGTACGGTTACAGTTCGACCGTCCCGTTCGACTTCCATTTCCAAGGTCGCGCCGATTTCGCTAGCTTCGACCCGTTCTTGGACGTCTGTGGCGGTTTCGATTGTCGTGCCGTCAATTTCGGTAATGATATCCCCCTCTTGCAATCCCGCTCGTTCGGCGGGAGACGCTTCAACGACGCCGACGATCAACACGCCGCGATCGCGCGTAATTTTGTAATCGCCTCGAATGCTTTCGTTAATCTTGCGCTTGATACTCGGGCTGAGATCGACCATCCGAATGCCGAGGTACGGATGCTCCACCCGACCTTGCGTGACGATTTCGGTGGCGATGCGTTCGGCGGTTTCGATGGGAATGGCAAATCCCAACCCTTGAGCGTTAGCGCGAATTGCCGTATTGATGCCGATCACCTCGCCGCGATCGTTGAGTAGCGGCCCGCCAGAATTCCCCGGATTGATCGCCGCATCCGTTTGAATGAAGCGCACCCGCTTGTCGGAAATACCCACCTGAGAGCTAGAGCGTCCCAAGGCACTGATAATGCCCACGGTCACGGTATTGTCGAGTCCGAGGGGATTGCCGATCGCGATCGCCCACTGTCCGGGTACTAAATCCGACGAACTGCCTAACGTCACCGTCGGGAGGTTCTCCCCCTCAATTTGAACCACCGCCACATCGGTGAGCGGATCGGCTCCCAGCACTTTCCCTTCCAGTTCCCGTCCGTCTTTAAGGGTAACGCGCACCATATCCGCCCCTTCCACCACGTGGGCGTTGGTGAGAATGCGTCCGTCTTTAGCAAGGATAAACCCCGATCCGGTTCCCCGTTCGACCCGTTCTTGCGGTAGAGGCATCTCATCCCCAAAGAAACGGCGAAACATGGGATTTTGAAACGGTTCGGGCACCTCCGGCGACACCTTGCGCGCCGCATCGATTCGCACCACCGTCGGACCCACCCGCTCCACCGCATCGGCGATAAAATTCGGATTGGTCTGTCGCGGTTGTTGCGATTTGGGTTCCGGCGACTGTTGATAGGTGGGAGGCTGCATCACTACGGGAACGGTCTCGGAAGCGTCCGGTTCGCGACTTTCAAGATATCGACTCCCCAAAACTCCGACTCCGCCGCCAATCGCGAGTAAGGCGAGATAAGCGGTGAGTTGCTTTAAAGATAAATTCATAGTCCCTACCAACAGCGCCACAGGCTCTCTTTCAGTCTAACGGGACTGACGTGAATTTGACCCGATCCCGCGCCGGGTTATTGGCAAAATGTCCCGAATTCAGTGCAGGGGTCGAAGCTGCGACCCTGGAATTCGGGCGATCTGTTCGCGTGGCTTCCGGTAGCTCGGCGGACTCCCAGGGTAGAGTATTAGGGCGCGATCGCGAAGGATTGGCACGTTTGAGGGGTTATCGCCGCTCCACCGATTCGCGCATCGAAATCGCATCCATACCGAGGTCGGAATGGGCAATTTGCAGCAACCCAACTCCAGAAACTAGGGTGACCAGCGTGAATGCGCCAACTACGAAAATATTGGCGAACGACCAAGTTGGATATTCAAACCTTTCATCGCGCTTCATGTAAATCCCCCTGCCGTTTCCTGAATATTGAGTTAATTATAAAGACAAGTCTTATTCACTAACGCTTGCCGTCTCGAACGGACGGCAAACCAAATCGATTCAGCGATTTATTACTGGACATTATCGGCGATCGCTCCCGCAGTGTCATCAGTGAAATCCCCCTTTTCCCATTGCCATTG
>CAYQUF010000273.1:0-4197 GCA_964420595.1 uncultured bacterium | reverse complement strand
GCACCCGCACCGCCACCACCGGCACCCGCGCCTGCGCCGGAAGAATAAGCGCGATCGCGATTCGCGCCGATTAGAAAAATCACTGTTGATGGAGTCCTTCATGTTTCGATCGATTTCAACCCTTGCCATTGCCATAGCAACTGCGGGGCTAGCGATTTCTGTTGCCCCAAATGCCGTCATTGCCCAACCTGCAAGCGAATCGGAGAATTTAGAGGGCGATCGCGAAACAGACGCGAACTCGTTGGAATCCCAATCCGAACGAGACAATAACGAAACAGTTTCGGGTCCGACCATTATTAAGGTCAGACGAAATGAGAACGGCGACGTTGTCCTTGAAATCGAACAGTCGAGCGGTAACGAAGAAGCCGACCGTGCAGCACTGGAAGCAGCAAGAGAAAAGGTAGATTTGGGTGATGCTCGGGAAGCAACCATTCGGGTGAATCATGCGACCGAAGGCACTGAAGCAACCGAACGCGAGCGGGAACAACGCGCCCAAGAACAAGAGAATCGCGACACGACCGATCCCGCACAGCCAGCCGAACCGAGCGATTCCCAATCGGCTCCCTCTCCCACTACTCCCGACTCCGACGCCACCGAGCCGCCGCAACCCGAGGTTGAAACTCCCGCACCGCCGAGCGAGAGCGAACCGACCAGCGAAGATGCGTCGTCGGCACAATGCAACCTAGAACCCGCACCGGAGAGCGAGGGAAATCTCCGACAGGGAACGTGCGAATACGCCAATGGCGATCGCTATGAAGGCACGTTTAAAGAGGGCAAACCCCACGGTGAAGGGGTGTATGAATTTGCCGATGGCGGTCGCTACGAAGGCGAATTTCAAAATGGTAACTTGTCTGGAACGGGCGTTTGGGAATTTGCCGACGGTTCGCGATATGACGGCGAATTGAAAAACGGTCAATTCCACGGTCAAGGGACTTACACGACCTCAAATGGTGCGAAGTACGAAGGTAATTTTGAGGAAGGTACCCCCGTTGGCGAGGCAGTTTATATTAATCCCCAGGGCGATCGCTGTGAAGGACAATTTCAAGACGGTCGGCTTAATGGCGAGGGAACGTGCGAGTATGCCAATGGAAATCGCTATGCAGGGACGTTTCAAGATGGGCAGCGGCACGGCGAGGGGGTTTATGTTTTAGAAAACGGCGATCGCTACGAAGGCGAGTTTCAAAACGGACAATTTAATGGCACTGGCGTCTACGAATTTGCCAACGGCGGTCGCTATGAAGGCGAGTTTCAAAATGGCAAGTTTCACGGCACCGGAGTTCGCGTTTATGCCAATGGCAACCGTTACGAGGGCGATTTTCGAGATGGCAATCCCCACGGTGAAGGGGTGTACGAATTTGCCGACGGAAACCGCTATGAAGGTGAATTTCGAGATGGCAAGTTTCACGGTCAAGGGGTGTATGAATTTGCCGATGGCGGTCGCTATGAGGGCGAGTTTCAAAATGGCAACATGAGCGGTCGAGGAACGTTAATTTATGCCAGTGGCGATCGCTGTGAGGGGGAAGTGACTCAAGGTCAGTTTAACGGTCAAGTGGTGTGTAATTATGCCAATGGCGATCGCTATGAAGGGGAATTTCAAGATGGTAAAAAACACGGGGAAGGCGTGTATATTTACTCCGATGGAACTCGGGTTGAGGGAACGTGGCAGAATGGCGAGTATCAGGAATAAGGATTGGCGCGATCGCTCCTGGCTGCAACGAGAGTGTCGCGTGCCATAATTAGATCGTACGGGAGGGTGTCGATTTTACCGATTAGGGTGGGTTCGCTCGTCGTTGCATTTGAACCCGATAATATTCCCCTGTCTCAAACTAAATCCAAACGGCTGACGCGATACTGTTTCAACTGAACCAGTTCTTCATCGCTCGATTCTCCTAACGTTTCGACCTGACCTTCAACCTCAATTCTGGCATTATATCGTCCAGAAATACTTCCATCCGGCGTTCTAAATTCCACTCGAACGTCTGCCCAATTTTTCTCCTCTTCATCCATCGCGATCGTGTCACCGGATTTAAGATAATCCACCCATTTCCATCCCTGCTGCATCCACATTTCCCGTTCGGCAATTTGCTCGATTTGCGTCAATCCCGACCAACCTCGATAAAATCGATAGAGATCGCGAATATTTCCCTGGCGTCGGACTAGGTGCTCTAACATTTTGGATTCTAAATGTCCCCAATAGCGTCCTTCGGGTAAATCGATTAACGTTGGTGCAAAGCGGTGACCGCCAAAGTGACTGCATTGCCAAACCCGCAATTGTTCGTTGGCGAAGTGCGATCGCAATTGTTGGTAAATGGGATGACCAAATCGCGCGCAAGCCACATCGACGTTTCCGTGGGTACACACGAAGAGTTCGCGAATGTGACGGGTTGCTTGACGATAGGATTCAAATTGTTCGAGGTCGGTAGAATCGGCGAGTAAAGCCGTGGCGAGTTGGCTGAGTTGTGCAATCGGAATGATATATTCTCGCTTGTCGAACTGCGCAAACAATCGGTCGGGACGAAAATAATAAATCAGGCGAATACAATCGGGGGGAATGTTACTAGAATACTCGCGATCTGGAGCGATCGCCAAGGGTCGCATTTTTAATTGATGGGTTTTGAGCTGTTGTTGTGCGATCGCGAGCATGGGATGCAGCATGGGAAAATCTTCCCAGAACTTCTCCGACCAGGGTGGCGATAGCTCGAAAATAAACCAGCGATCGTAGGTTCCCGCAGTACCGATGGTATCTTCGCCGTTGGCTTTGGAAATGACGGAACAAAAGCGACGTTCGGATTGAATATTTGAAGCTGACATATTGATTCTTCGTGTTTTCAACGAGTTGTACGATCTACGATTTTGCAATAGAATTTTCAGACTTTAATTCAAAATCTGGCAGAATTTTATCGATATCTCGCAAGTGAGAAAATGCATAACCGCCCAATCCGATCGCAATCAAACATAACGCCGATGCGGTATACAGTAATGCCATTCCCGCACCGGAACCCGTTCCGAAGATATGACCGAAAATTGGCGCTAGGCTTCCGTTTGGCATCATGGCGGGTTCCAAAACGCGATCGGCGAGCAAACCAGCAAGGGGTTTAATTAATGGCGGTAAGACACCAGCAATTAAGAAAAAGATGGAGAAGACGCGACCTTGTAATTTTGGATCGACTTTTGCCATTAATAAGGATTGTCTCGAACTTGCCAAGCAGGGAAAGTTAAGCGACGAACAGAATTGTGCCGGAATCCATACTAAGGGCGATCGCCCGAGTCCAAAAATTAATTTGCTCAATCCCGCACCTGCCATTCCCAATAACAATCCGTGAATTTTATGTTTGGAATTATTCCAAATACTAATAGCGATCGCGCCGATAATTCCCCCCAATCCCGCTGCTGACGCGACGCTGCCAAAGACGCGAGCATCGCTGCCACTTCGGGCTAAAATCATGGACGAATAAATGCCGCTACCGATATCGTGGGCGAGTTGAAATAAGGCGATCGCGCCGAGTAAAGCTAGCAAGCTGGAGTTGGAAAAGATATAGCGAAATCCTAGTCTAATTTCTCGGACTAAATTACTCTGAGAATTGCTGGATTTAGACGAATTGTGTTGGCTCGGTTGGGGAATTGTAGCAAACAAAACGATCGCGAAGGCAATGGCAAAGGTACTCAGATCGATCGCCAAGACGCCGCCAAGCTGAATGATGCTGTATAGCGCTCCGGTTAACGCCGGTGCAATGACAATCGAACCGTAGTGCAACAGCGACCCCATTGCACTGGCGCGGGCGTATTTTTCTGACGGTACCATTTGAGAAATGGATGCCGTATACGCCAATTGTTGAACTTGTCCGAAGCCGCCGTTTAACGCACCAGCGATGTAAAAATGCCAAACCTGCAATTCGTCGGCGAAATACAATCCCAACAGTACTACGGTTGAAAGTGCTGCCATCGTATCGCCAATTAAGATTAATAATTTGCGATCGCACCGATCCGCAATCCCGCCTGCAATGGGAGAAATCAACACGCGGGGAATTTGTACGAAAAATCCGACTAATGCCATCGCTGTGGCTTCTCCGGTCAGCTCCCACACCCACATGGCGATGGCGTAGTGGGTCATGTAACTACCGATGGTCGAAACCATCTGAGCGCTCCAGATGAGGTAGAAATGTCGCATTTTGAAATTGGGGGAAACGCTAAAGCGTT
>CAYQUF010000272.1:0-4244 GCA_964420595.1 uncultured bacterium | reverse complement strand
GGATTGGCGGTGGGAGCGTCGGGTGGGAACTCTCCGATCGGGCGCGTTCTCTTTAATTCTCGAACCATAGAATGTTGTCGCTTCGTGTCTGAACAGAGGGTGTAGATTGCGAGTATACGCGATTTAGATATAGCGATCGAGACTTGTCAGATCGGGATTTTTACGCTATATCTAGAGTCCGTTCGGGCAGAGGCAGATCCGGTGAAAGTGGCTCGTTCTGCACCGATCGCGCCGAATTTCCCCTCGAATCATTTCATAATTTTATGTCTCTGGCTCCTTGGCGATCGCCCCTAGCGGCAGCGTTACATCGCAACCGCTCTCTACGGTACTCGCGCTATCTGCAACTGGCAACGGTAGATGTACGCGGACGACCTGCCAATCGAACGGTGGTGTTTCGAGGGTTTCTGGAGGGGAGCGATCGCTTGGAGGTGGTGACGGACGGGCGCACTCAAAAAATGATTCAAATTCGGCAAAACCCGCAGGTGGAGGCGTGCTGGTATTTTCCCACAACCCGCGAGCAATTTCGGATTGGGGGTCGCATGGCGATCGCGGATGAGAACTGTCCCGATGCGGCGTTGCGACAAGAGCGATCGCGGATCTGGCAAACCCTCTCGGATGCGGCGCGATCGCAGTTTACTTGGTCGGTTCCGGGGCGCGATCGCAGTTCCGATGCCGAAACATTGGGGTCGCCACCTCCAGATCCCGATCGCCCTTTCGCTAACTTTTGTTTGTTGTTACTCGAACCGGATCGCGTGGATCGCTTGAGTTTAAAAGAAAATCCTCACGAGCGCTGGATTTATCAACTCGAAGACAATGGCGAATGGTCGGTGCGTGCGGTGAATCCATAAGTATTATTTGAACGGAATTATTTGAACGGATCGAGTCATTCTCATCGCTGTGGCTATTTCGGTGCGTTAATTTCCATCCTCGGCGTTCGTTCCCCCTTCCTTCACCGCACTAACTTCAAAATGGCTATAAAATAACGATAAAGAGCATTTCCCAGGTGACTGAGGTACGCGCTTTCTGTCGCCTGTTGCCTTCTAAGAATTGCTCGATTGCCCTATCGCCGCATTGCGGGAGCAAGCCATGTCTGTGCTATCGGGACCTTGGACGCACGAATTTATCCATACCAATGGCGTGCGGTTGCACTACGTTACCCAGGGACAGGGAGAACTGATGCTGATGCTGCACGGTTTCCCGGAATTTTGGTATTCTTGGCGACATCAAATTCCCGAATTTGCTAAAGATTATAAAGTGGTCGTGCCGGATTTGCGCGGGTATAACGACAGCGACAAACCGAAGGACGTATCGGCGTATCGGATGTCGCAGTTGGTCGAAGACGTGCGCGGAATTGTCCGAACGTTGGGGTACGATCGCTGTATTTTGGTCGGACACGATTGGGGGGGAGCGATCGCTTGGCATTTTGCTTACGCGCACCCGGAAATCGTCGATAAATTAATTGTTTTAAATATCCCGCATCCGGCGAAGTTCGCGCAAGCGTTACAGGGAAATTGGAATCAATTGTTACGCAGTTGGTATATTTTTGTATTCCAAATTCCGTTGCTTCCCGAAGCAATTTTGCAGTGGAACGATTACGAGGCGATCGCATCGGCATTTCGCGACATGGCGATCGATAAAACGGCTTTTAGCGATGACGATATCGAGGCGTATAAAAATGCAGCCGCCAAACGAGGTGCGCTAACCGCCATGTTGAACTACTATCGCAATGCATTGACGGGAGGATTGCTCGAACGCCGCGATTGGCGAATCCTGCACGTTCCCACGCTGATGATTTGGGGTGAAAACGATACGGCGTTGGGAACGGAATTAACCTACGGGACGGACGAATACGCAGACGACTTGCAAATTTGGTACATTCCCGATTGCAGCCATTGGGTGCAGCAGGAGCAACCGCAGCGGGTGAATCGGTATATGCGGCAATTTTTGACGGGAGAGGAAATTGAGGATAGGGAGGAAATGTAGGGGGTTAGTCTCCCACCCCACGCAATCTATTATGATTTTGTCAATTACGAACGGTTACGATTTTGGTAACGTTATCGACCAATCGCGATCGCCGATGTTAGAAATCGGATAGTTCTTTCTCCCAAACCAACGATGAATGCTCGAATTTACCGCGCGATCGCCCTGTTAATCGTAACTCAGTTCGCGATCGCTTGTACGCCAAACAGCTATCCTGGTGGAAACCAGTCCGAACTGTCGATGGAAAAACAATCGGGTTCGGCTCCTACAGCAAAAGAAGCACCCGCACCATCACAAAGTCTAGAAAGTAAGCAAGGATTAAAGAAGTATGTCGATCTTCAATCCGAAGCCGACAATCAGTTTAACCGCGAACAGTACGATCGCATTGTTGAAAACGACTTTCAACTCGTACAAGCCAAACCGCTTTCGACATTTTCCATTGATGTCGATTCGGCATCCTACAGTAACGTTCGCCGCTTTATCAACAACGGTCAATTACCGCCTAAAGATGCCGTTCGCATCGAAGAATTTATTAATTATTTTACCTACGATTACCCCAATCCGCAAGGCGATCGCCCGTTTTCAATGGTAACCGAAATCTCGGAAGCACCTTGGAAGCGCGCTCATAAATTGGTTCATATTGGCTTGCAAGGCAAACGCTTGGAAACGGAGAACTTACCGTCGAGCAATCTGGTATTTTTACTAGACGTTTCCGGGTCGATGAGTGGTCCGAATAAACTGCCATTGCTCAAGTCTGCCTTTCAGTTATTATTAGATGAATTGGGAGAAGGCGATCGCGTGGCAATTGTCGTCTATGCGGGAGCGGCGGGAGTTAAGCTACCTTCAACGCCAGCCACTGAAAAAGAAACCATTTTAGAGGCATTAAATAACCTTTCTGCGGGCGGATCGACCGCTGGCGGAGAAGGCATTCAACGCGCCTATGAAGTCGCACGGGAAAACTTTATCGAATCGGGAAACAATCGCATCATCTTGGCGACCGATGGCGATTTTAATGTCGGCGTTTCCAGCGATGCGAAATTAGTGCGATTAATCGAACAAAAGCGAGAACAAGGAATTTTCCTGACCGTGTTGGGATTCGGAACGGGAAATCTACAAGATGCCAAAATGGAGAAACTCGCCGATAAAGGTAATGGCAACTATGCCTATATCGACAGTATTTTGGAAGCGAAGAAAGTTCTGGTTAATGAAATTGGCGCGACCTTGCTGACCATTGCCAAAGATGTCAAAATTCAAGTGGAATTCAACCCGGCGAAGGTAGCAGCGTACCGCTTAATTGGCTACGAAAATCGCCAGTTGCAAGCTCAAGATTTTAGTGACGATACCAAGGATGCGGGGGAATTGGGTGCGGGACATTCGGTGACGGCGTTGTATGAAGTGATTCCGGTGGGTGCGAATACAACAGTTGATTTGCCAAGCGTGGATGAACTGGAATACCAGCAAACGGAAATCGATGCATCGGCGTATGAAACCAACGAATTGATGCAGGTAAAATTGCGTTACAAGCAACCGGATGCGTCGGAGTCGCAGTTGATGGTGCAACCGGTGGTGGATGCGGGAGTGCGGTTGGATGCAACGTCGGAGAATTTCCGGTTTTCGGCGGCGGTGGCTGGCTTTGGGATGTTATTGCGCGATTCTAAGTATAAGGGAGAGATAACGTTTGAGGAGGTGTTGGAGTTAGCGCGGGAGAGTCAGGGTGAGGATGCGAATGGCTATCGTGCGGAGTTTATGCGGTTAGTCGAGAGCAGTCGGTTGTTGAATGAGAATCGGTAGCGTGCAATTGAGTTATCGGGTGACTGCGATTAGTCGTTTTCCCATGTTTGACCGTTCAGTGTTTTAGCTCAATTGGTTGGGTCTGAAACAATCGCCGATTTTGGTTTCGATGCAGAGGGAAAAGGGAGATTGCGAAATTTCGCCGTCGGGGATGCTGCTTTGTTGGCGGGTTGTTTGGGTGAATCGAACGCCGATTTGACTGGCGACGGTTTCGTGAAACAGGTTGCTGAAGACTTCGGAGAGGAATTTGGGGTTCTCTTCGTACAGCATTTTGAGAATCAGATTCGTGGTTGGGTTTTCGGGTTGGGAATAGGTGGAAAATAGGCGGATGTTTCGGCTCATTGGCGGTTGAGGGAAGGGTGTGAATAAAAATTTCGCCTGGATGGAATGTCCAGGCGAGTTTGTGATGGATTGATGTTGATTGGATTTTAGCTGAAGGATGCAATTGCGGAAATGTTGGCAGCAATGCCGAT
>CAYQUF010000271.1:0-4295 GCA_964420595.1 uncultured bacterium | reverse complement strand
TCCCACCCTACAGTGAAGGAGTGTCAAGAGACGCAAGCGATCTCGCGCCTCTGACCCGCGATTTCCAACTACTCTGACATCAGCGTCATGTTCATCGACGATTGCGTTTGAATCGACGTCGGACTGCTCTGCTGGGGACTCGTGGCATTCATGTCTAAATCGGTACTCATCGACATTTCCGACTGCTGCGGGAGCAATCGATCCAACAGCATCATCACCTGTCCCTGACCTTGCGATTCGAGGGATTCGAGCCGTACCGTTGCGTTCGGGGGCAAATCCGGTAAAGCGAGGGTTTGTGGTTCGGCACTTTGACGCACTCGAACGTTGAGGGTCACCGCTTCATCTTGCCAGTCCGCTAACTCGTAAGTCGTCGTTTGCTGCATATTCATCCCTCGCATATCGAGATTCGATCGCACTTGCCATTGCGCCCCAATTCCGATCGCCGCTTCGGGAAGGGGAGACGACAATTGTTCGAGGGAATTTGCCATTTGTTCCATCGTTTGTCGAACGGCGGGATCGAGTCCTTCGGGCAATTCAAAATTACCGGACTTGAGCCGTCCCCGATCGTCCGAGACGAACGTTCCGCGAACGCCAATCATTTTTTGCAGTTGAGATCGCATTTGTCGGACGAGCTGTTCGGGAGCCTTGCTGTCCGTTCCGACCTCGGCATCGGTATAGACGAATTCGTAGTGAATATCGCCATTGGGATCGACGCGATTCACCGTTAACTGGACGGTCATGATACTGGCGGGAATGTTAAATGCAGGCAACGATTGTCCCGCCATCGTCATGGTCATGTCGAGATCGAAGCTAATGGTTGCCGTTTGCGTCGAATTTTCAGTGGGCGCTAAACGCAGGGCTTGACGGGGTTCGACGCCGCGATCGAGTAATTCCAGGGGAGCGGTATTTTGCCGGACGGGAACTTGTAATGTTTCGGTCAAACTGGGGCGATCGCGCGAGGGTTCTCGGGCAAAACTCGGCGCGACGGGGAGGGCAAGTTCGCCGCCGAGTAACAGACCCACCAGAAATCCGATAGAAAAAGTTTTCTTCACGATCGATACAAGATTGAGAGTAAATTCAGCGTTGGAATAACTACAGCACGAGTCGATCGCATTCCGTTCGAGATCGTCAGAGGCGATCGCGACCAGACCGCTGAAAAGTTGTAATCCTAACAGGTGAATTCGATCCCCTGAAAAACAAAAACCCCTCATTTTCAGAGGGGTTCGCACAAATCGAAAACTACTCGTCTTGCGGTTGCTGGGCTTGTTCCCAACGTTCTTCGGCATTCGCCATAATATCGTCCAGGTTGTCGATGATTTCGCCCGGATAGTTTTCTAAAACCTTCGTCGAAAGCGAAATCCGATCCTGCCACTCGTCAATCTCTTTGACGACAACCTTAATAGCTTGTCCGACCTGAAACAGATCTTCGACCGCATTAATATGGCTTTTGCTCATTTCCTTAATGTGCAGCAAGCCCGTCACGCCGTTCAAATCGACAAACGCACCGTAGGGTTTGAGGTTGACCACCTCCCCCTCGACCACATCTCCCGTCGCCAAATTGCTCATCCGACTGGCACGAGCCGCACTGCGTTGGGAGAGAACCAGCTTGTTGCGCTCGGGATCGACTTCGAGAAAATTCGCCGTCACCGATTGACCGATCAAGCTATCGAGATTGTGACGTTCGAGCAAGTGCGATCGCGGAATAAACGCCCGCAATCCTTCCACCTCTCCGGTCACGCCACCTTTATTCGTTCCCGTAATTCGCATTTCAACCGCTTCGCCATTTTCTTGTCGGGTGGCGAGCCTTTCCCACGATTGTTGTAATTCCATTTGTCGCACTGATAAAGTCACCTGACCTTCCTCATTTTGTCCTCGGACGATCAGGAAGTCTCGTTCTTCGCCCAGGGGGAGAACTTCAGGAAGTTCCGTCACCGACACGTAATTGAGAGCAGCCTCTCGTAAAGGCACGAAACCGGGCGATTTTCCGCCAATATCGACATACGCCCCATTACCGTCGTACTCGAACGGCTTACCCCGCACGGTTTGTCCGGTTTGGAACTGGTAGTCGTGTTGTTCGAGAGCTTTGGCAAAGTCCTCGGCTGAAAACGAAGGATTTGCCGCGTTGGAAGGGGAAGGGGTGGACTCTGAATTCATGAGCGATCGAATCAAAAGCAAAAAATAAACAAGATCGAGACTTCTTCTCGGGGCGACCGATGGAAGGAGGGGAAAATGCTCCCCTCCCGCGTCTGAGTCTCGTGCGGAACTGAACTGGCGTCAGGCAGCTTTGAGTTCTTGCTCGAACAATTGCTGCACCTTCTGCCAAGCATCCGCTGCCGCCGTCGAATTATAGCTGTCGCGATGGTCGCAGAAGAAACCGTGATCGGCTCCATCGTAGCGAAAAATCTTGTGAGGAATCTGGTGTTTGCTCAACTCAGCCTCAATTTGCTCGACTTGCTCGCTGGGGATGCTCGCATCTTCGTTGCCGAAGAAGGCGTACAGCGTGCCGGAAATGTCGCCGGTGCGGTTAATCGTCGGTTCGTCTTCGCCGGGACACATGGTGGCGATTCCGGCGCCGTAGAAGGAGGCTGTGGCTTTGAGATCGTCGAGCGTGGCGGTGAGGTAAGCGACGTGACCGCCGAAGCAGAAGCCAATCGAGCCGAGGCGATCGCTTTTGACCGACGGAAGTGTTTTGAGGTAGTCGATGGTGGCTTGGGTGTCGCTGAGGAGTTCGGACGCCTTGGTTTGCGCTTTATAGTCTTTACCGATTTTAAAATCGTCGCCTTGGTAACCCGTCTCGAAACCGGGGGCAATTCGCTGGTACAGTGCGGGAGCGATCGCGACGTAGCCTTCGTTGGCAATGCGTTCGCTCACCTCTCGAATGTGAGCGTTGACGCCAAAGATTTCCTGAAAGACTACCACGGCGGGAAACGGTCCTTCGCCAGCGGGTTGGGCGAGATAAGCGTCGATTTGCAGATCGCCGTTGGGAACTTTGACACGTTCGGTGCGAATCTCTGTCTCTGGCATAACCAATACATAGCCGTATTGCAACGCTTCTAGAATATCGCTGCGCTTCGGGCAGGAAAACTATCTAGGGGAACAGAAACGCGATCGCTGTGGAGATCCCGATCTAGTCGTCTCCGGTGATCGGATCGGAGGAATACGGTGCGGGAAGTGGCTGTTGCACATCCAGCGACGACCAATCATCGTCCTGGTCCGATTGAGGTTTCGCTTTGGACTTTCCCTTAGAATTTCCCGCCTGGCGCTGCGACATATCCCGCTGGCGACGCGCGTCTTGCAATTTGGTCAATTCGGCTTGATACACGTCAAAAATGCGGGTGAGGCTGGCGGCGAGTGCGTCCCATCCTTCCTCGTGGTCTAATTTTTCGGTAATCCCTTGCAAGAGGGGACTTTGCTCGTTTTGGCGGACGATTTCCTTGAGGCGATCGCCATCTTTGAGCAACGCCGCTTGATAAATCTCGCCGTTACACCACCACAAGCCGGGTTGAGTCAGCAGCCAGGTGAGAATGTAGCCTTCGGCGTGTTGTTCCTTGACCCACGCCGCTAGATGTTTGAGTTCGTCCATTACCTTCCCCGATGGGTTGCTGGGATTGCTATTTCTAGATTGCATGGAACCGATTTCGCCGACAATTGCACTTATGTCTTTTGGAAAGATCGCGGCGTTAGTTTGTTCCTGCATTGGTTCGATTGGAGAAATTGCTCGGGTACGCCATCGCTTAATTGAGAACGCAGCTCTCAATCGTTTCCATCCTAACCCCTAACAGTCGCGCAAGCGTATCAGTTGGGTAACGATTCGATCGATCGCCTCGCGTTGGTCGGTCACCGACTCGGGAGAATGGTTGATGAGGATGCTAAAAATTAAGGAGCGATCGCCCCTTGCCAAGTATCCCGATAGCGCCGAAACTCCGGTCAGCGTCCCGGTTTTGGCTCGCACCCGACCCCGCACTGGCGAATTGCGAAACCGACCCCTCAAGGTTCCGCTCTCTCCACCGACGGGAAGGGAATCGCGATAAATCTCGGCGTGGGGAGAGTTCGCCATCCCCCGCAGGGTTTGCACGATCGCCGCTGGACTGACTAAATTTTGACGCGAGAGTCCCGATCCGTCTGCGAGTTGGTAGCTTTCCGGTTCGACGCCTAAGTCCGATAGGGTTTGCTGCAACTGTTCCAATCCCGCCGCCACGGTGGATTGACGCTCTTGCTCCCGATTGACTCCCAACCAGCGCAATAGGACTTCGGCGTAGAGATTATCGCTGAGTCGGTTGGTGTCGCCGACCAGT
>CAYQUF010000270.1:0-4316 GCA_964420595.1 uncultured bacterium | reverse complement strand
ACCCGCGATCGCCCCTAGACCCCAAATTCTGATATAATCGGGATAACCGTCGCACCCGCCCTGTCAGTTTTCAAACATGAGCGATCGCGCTGTTCGCCAACGCCTGCATTTCACCATTCGCGGCGCAGTTCAAGGCGTGGGATTTCGTCCCTTTGTCTATCGGTTGGCGACAGAATTGGGATTGACCGGATGGGTGAATAATTCGGCGCAAGGGGTATTCATCGAAGTCGAAGGCGAACCGGATACTCTCGAAACCTTCGCGCAACGGCTCCCCAACGAAATTCCCCCCAGTGCGTTCGTGCAGGAGATCGAAACCGAGTGGCGGGATGCGATCGGATACGACACCTTTGAAATTCGTCCCAGCGTCTGCGGACAGAAAACGGCGGTCGTCTTACCGGATTTAGCGACTTGTACCGATTGTCACCGCGAGATTTTCGATCCGAGCGATCGCCGCTACCGCTATCCCTTCACCAATTGTACCAACTGCGGTCCCCGCTATAGCTTAATCGAAGCACTCCCCTACGATCGCCCCAATACCAGCATGAAGCGGTTTCGGATGTGTCCTCGCTGTCGCAGCGAATACGACAACCCCCGCGACCGTCGGTTTCACGCGCAACCGAATGCTTGTCCCGAATGCGGTCCCCGTCTAGAATTGTGGGATAATGACGGTACGGTACTCGCCAAAAGCGATCGCGCCTTAGACGCCACCGTCACCGCCGCGCGCAACGGTGAAATTGTCGCCGTCAAGGGGTTGGGTGGCTTTCACCTAATGGTAGATGCAGCGAACGAGTCGGCGGTGCAGCAACTGCGACAGCGCAAGCATCGCCCCGACAAACCTCTGGCGCTGATGTATCCGTCCCTCGCTGCAATTCGCCAACATTGCCAGGTGTCGGAACTCGAAGCGCAACTGTTGCGATCGCCCCAAGCGCCAATCGTCCTGCTCAAACGCCATTCTAACTGTCGGGATCTCGCCGATTCCGTCGCACCGGGAAACCCCTACCTCGGGGTGATGCTCCCCTACACGCCACTGCATCACTTACTGCTGTCGGACTTTGGCAAACCCGTTGTCGCCACCAGCGCCAATCTCTCCGACGAACCGATTTGCACCGACGAACTGGACGCCTTAGACCGCTTGAGCGCCATTGCGGATCGCTTCTTAGTCCACAATCGCCCCATCGTTCGCGCCATTGACGATTCCATCGTGCGGGTCGTCGCCGGTGGAGCCATGATTCTGCGTCGCGCGCGGGGTTACGCTCCCTTGCCAATTGTAGTCGATTCTGCCAGCTCCGATCGCATTCTCGCTGTTGGGGCGCATCTCAAAAACGCGATCGCCATCGCCACCGACCGCCAAGTCTTCGTCAGCCAGCATATCGGTGACTTGGAAACCCCGCAAGCCTTGGACGCCTTCCGTCGCGCGATCGCGCTGTTGCAAAACCTCTACGACCTCGACCCCGACCGCATCGCCTGCGATGCCCATCCCGACTACCTTTCCAGCCAATACGCCCAATCCCGCGATCGCCCGGTGGTTCCCGTGCAACACCACTACGCTCACGTCCTCTCGGGGATGGCAGACAATCAAATTTTAGACGCTACCGCCCTCGGCGTCACCTGGGACGGAACCGGGTACGGACTCGACGGAACCATCTGGGGAGGGGAATTTTTACTGGCGCGTCCGTCGTCGTTTCAGCGGGTGGCGCATTGGCGACCGTTCCGACTTCCCGGTGGAGATCGCGCCATCAAACAGCCGAAGCGGACGGCGTTGGGATTGCTCTACGAATGCTTGGGGGATAAGCTCTCAAACGACCCACCAGCGGCAGTTTATCGGGTGCTAGATGCCTTTGAACCGCGCGAATTGAAACTTTTGACCCATTTGCTCGCCAAACCGCTCAACGCGCCCCTAACCTCCAGTGCGGGGCGATTGTTCGACGGCGTGGCGGCGTTGTTGGGATTGTGTGAAACGGCGAGTTTTGAAGGACAGGCGGCGATGCAATTAGAATTTGCCCTGGAGGGGGTGGAGACGGAGGAGACTTACCCGATGGCGATTGCGGCTTCCGACTTCCCCATCGTCCTCGACTGGGAACCGATGGTGTTTGCCATTTTGCAAGACTTGGAGCGGGATTGTTCCCCCAGGGCGATCGCGGCTCGATTTCACAATACCCTAGTCGAGGCGATCGTGCAGGTGGCACAAATTGTCGGCGAATCCCGCATTGTCCTGTCTGGCGGTTGCTTCCAGAATCTATACTTAATCGAACGGGCGATCGCGCGTTTGCGTCAAGCCGGATTCGATCCCTACTGGCACCGCCAAGTCCCGCCAAATGACGGGGGAATTGCTCTCGGACAGATTGTGGCGGCGTTGGGAGAGAATGAGAAGATGGGGTGAGGCGGAGCGCGTCTCCCGTACTTTTCCCATCGCGAACCACCCATTTTGCAAGTTTCATGACCCCAAGCGAGGACAACGCATTCCAACAGGCTCGTGCTAGCATACGACGAGCGATCGCCCGCCAGTCGTACGTGCGCAGTCAGTGGCAAACCGCGCAATCGACGGAATTGCAAGCCGCCGCACAAGCCGAACGCACCCAACTCAAATCTGCCCTTAACAAGCTGGATGAGGGGACGATTCGCATCGCCGCTTTTGGATTGGTCAGTCGGGGCAAATCGGCGGTTTTAAACGCGCTGATGGGGCAGAAAATGTTTACGACCGGACCGACTCACGGCGTCACGAAATGGCCTCGGTCGGTGCGGTGGAAAAATAAAGAGGACGCCAAGGTACAAGTCGAGTTAATCGATACGCCGGGATTGGATGAAATTGAAGGGGTCGAACGCGCCGAAATGGCAAAAGACGTGGCGCGTCAGGCGGATTTAATTCTGTTTGTGGTGGCTGGCGATATTACCAATACGGAATATCAGGCTCTTTCGGAATTGTGGCAAACGCGCAAGCCGCTGATTTTGGTGTTTAATAAAATTGACTTGTATCCCGATCGCGATCGCGAGGCGATTTACAAGCAATTGCAAACCTTGGGAGAGCGAACCGGGATGTCGTTGCGTCCCGATGAAATCGTCCGAGTGGCTGCCGAACCAATGCCGTTACAGGTGCGGGTGGAATGGCCCGACGGTCGGGTGACTTACGAAACCGAAACGCCACCGTCGCAGGTGGATGAATTAAAGCAAACAATTTTAAATATACTCAATCGAGAAGGGCGATCGCTGCTGGCGTTAAATGCCTTAATTCAAGCCAGAGACGCGCAATCGCAATGGGCGATTCAGTCGGTAGAATTGTGTGCGGGCGATGCCGAAACGTTAATTTGGAAATATACTCGCTATAAAGCGGCGGCTGTGGCGTTAAATCCCGTGGCGGTGTTGGATGTTTTCGGCGGCGCGATCGCGGATCTCGCCCTAATTCGATCGCTGGCTCGACTGTACGGTTTGCCCATGACCAGTTACGAAGCCGGAAAGCTTTGGAAAACGATTTTATGGAGTTCCGGCGGCTTGTTGGCGGGCGAATTTGGCAGTAATATGTTATTGGGATTGGGCAAAAGTGGCGCGGGTTTGGGAACCAGTTTGCCCGGTTATGCCAGTGCCGCGATCGCTCAAGCCGCAGTCGCCGGATACGGTGCCTATGCGGTCGGACGCGCGGCGCAAGTGTATCTCGAACGGGGCTGTACTTGGGGCGAGGACGGTCCGGATACGACAATTCAATCGATTCTCGATCGCGTGGATCGGGATACAATTTTATCGCGGTTGAAACAGGAATTGCGCCGACAGCAAGAGCGATCGTCAGAAACAGACCAATCAAGGGATTAATTCATAGAAAAAACAGGGCGCGATCGGCATTTACTCTCACGCTGCAACGCACCACTTTCCTAATGTCCGAGTATTTATCCCTCTTCTGTCAGTCTCCGAGGTGAATAATCAATTAAATGTAAGGTGGGCATTGCTTGTTTCCATGGATCGGCACAAGTTCAAATTAATTGACAATGCCCACCCTACTGGACTTTCTAATTTCATGGAAAGGCGGGCATTGCTTGTTTCCATGGGTTGGCTCGGTTGTCAATCGATCGGTAATGCCCACCCTACGATTGTGGTTCAATTGAGTGCCAAGTTATTAGCTTTCTAATTTCATGGAAAGGCGGGCATTGCTAGGTTATGGAAAGTGACAGAAGAGGGATAAAATCTGGTTGTTTCTAATTTCATGGAAAGGTGGGCATTGCTTGTTTCCATGAATCGGCACAAGTTCAAATTAATTGACAATGCCCACCCTACGGTTGTGGTTGAATTGAGTGTAAAGTTATTAGCCGGATTCCCTATAAGATGTACCG
>CAYQUF010000269.1:0-4335 GCA_964420595.1 uncultured bacterium | reverse complement strand
GTTGGCACTATTTTCGGCAACGGTATTATCGGATAAGGCGATATCGGTCGGGGGACTGTTGGGTAGAGTTTCGTCGATATCGGTGACGTCGATGGTAAAGGTTTCGTCGAACGTGAAACCGCCGGAATCGGTAGTGCGAACGGTAATCTCGTGACTCGTATTGGTTTCAAAGTCGAGCAAGCTGCCGTTGGCGACTACCAATTCGTTTCCATCAATAGCAAACCGTCCGCCAGCATTGTCGAGTAATTGAAAGGTTTGGGTATCCTCGGGGTCGGGGTCGGTCGCCGAGAGCAGTCCGATTAAGGTGTTGTTGGCACTATTTTCGGCAACGGTGTTATCGGATAAATTAATATCATTAGGCGGATCGTTCACTTCGAGGCTGATTTGGAGATTGTCGAATCCAATTTGCTTGGCAAAACTGCCCAATGAGAGCGATCGCGCGTCGCCGCTAAAGGTTAAACTAAATTGGCGAAAGTTGCCGAACTCGCCGCCATTCGGGTCGCCACTTCCGGGAAGAGTTCGATCTAATGTGGCAGACTGCAACAGGTTGCCATTGCCATCAAACACGCGAACGTCATGATTGACAACGGATGAGGTGTAAGCAAACGAAATTGTCCCCGAGAGAATGGTGGGAATTGTATCTAAAAGATTAAGATCGAGAGATTCGCCCGACAAATAGGTTAAAATTGTATTTGGGCTGGGTTCGCCACTAAAATTCCCTTGTCCTCCCGCATCCAAATCGATTAACCCTACGGCATTGTCAAGCTCAATTCCCGAAGCCGCGTAAAACGATCCGGCGTCCTCTAGGTTGCCAATTCCTTCAAAATCGAGGAATGTTTCTCGATCTGCCATATTCCGAACCCCTATTCAATAGAACTTAGTTCAGTTATATCAGGAGCGATCGCCAACCGCACGAGTTTTGGACTCAATCGGGACGACTTCGTGAAAGTGGGTCATGTCAATATAGCGATCGCCTTCGGGAGTTTGATAGAATAAATCGACAAATCGCCAATTCCACAGAATTTCGTCCGCCATGTAAGAATGGCGCGCGTGGATGGCTTGCGAAACCGTGCGATCCAAACCGCTAAACGAAACGATAATTTGCGCGTTGGTTTGAATCAGCGACTCGGGAGAGGTTCCGGACAGCGGACTGTCGGGATTAATCGGATGCATCGCCATCCAGGTTAGGGTAAAGCTAGGGGTGCGTTCGTGTAATAATTTCAGGTCGTAAAAGCGACGCATAAAATGTCCTTCCGCACTCACTTCATCTCGCAGCAAATACACCCGTAACTTGGCTTCCAGAATTTGGTTGGCGCGTTGGTTGGCGGTGCGAAACATTAACGTAGGAACGCCGTGGTAGGGTTGAATGACGGCAAATTTGGTAAACATCACTCGCGCCGTCGGCTGCGAAAATCGCGCAAATGCCAATCCGGTAACAATTGCCAAACCAATTAACTCGACTAACGCTTCTAGAGTGACCAGAATATTGGCATAAACGGTCGTCGGATACATCGCTCCATAGCCAATCGAGGCTAAGGTTTGAACGCTGAAGAAAAAGGCATCGAGGAGCGAGCCGGGAGTCGCGTTTTCGATACAATTTCCTCCGGTTAAATATGCTAAAGCAAATGTCAAATTGACCGCAACGTAGGTGAGCGCCACGATAACCAGAAATCCCCACCAGGGAACGGTCAGCATCAGGTGATAGGGGTCGCGCCAGTAGGTATACCACTGTTTGAGTCCGACGTGGTGGAAGCGTTCGTTTCCCAATCGCATCTGACGGGGAGGGTGCGATGATTTGGATTTGAATTTTCGCAAGAGCCGACTCCAGGACATAGGCGATGAGGAAAGATCGAAACAGGACAAGGATGCGCCTCTTAGTGTGCGCGAAGTTAGCGTAATTGTCGAGGGGTCGATTGACGCTCGGTGAAAATTTACGAGACGAATTTCTAGGGGGTATCGTTCCCTAGGTAAAGTAGACTACAAAGGAGCATGAATGTCATTTAGGACGTAAGTTCGGCTAACTCCATCCAGCGTTCGGTTGCGGCGTCAATTTGATGGGTTAATTCTGCCAAGCGTTCGGAGAGTTCTTGCAATTGAGAAAAGCCTTCGGACGGATTTCCGTAAAGCATTTGTTCGATTTCTGCTTTTTCGGCTTCCATCTGGGGAATTTCAGTTTCGAGTCGTTCGAATTCCCGCTTTTCGTTATAGGAGAGTTTGCGGGGTTTGTCGCTATTAGTTTTGGGTTTCGATTTTGCTGCCGATTTTGCAGGTTTGGATTCGGATTTGGATGGTTCGGAGATTTCGGTGTCTTCGGCTCGCTTGAATTCTAAATAAACCGAATAATTTCCCGGATAGCGACGAATACTGCCTTGTCCTTCCAGGGCAAAAATCTCATCGACGACGCGATCGAGAAAATAGCGATCGTGGGAAACGGTGATGACACAACCGTTAAAATCTTGCAAGTAATCTTCGAGGATTGAGAGAGTTTGAACGTCGAGATCGTTGGTCGGTTCGTCGAGAATTAACACATTTGGCGCGCTCATTAAAACTCGCAGCAAAAACAACCGCCGCCGCTCTCCACCCGATAGCTTACTCACTGGGGAATATTGTTGGTTTGGTGGAAATAAAAACCGCTCTAGCATTTGCGAGGCGCTAATGGTACTACCGTCGGCAGTTTTAACTAATTCTCCGACTTCTTTGAGGTAATTAATTACCCGCTGGTCTTCGCGCACCGCCGATCGCAATCCTTCCGAATGTTGGTCGAAATAGCCGATATGAATGGTTTCGCCGATGTCCACGCGACCGGAATCGGGGGAAATGCGTCCGGTGACGATATCCACGAGGGTCGATTTTCCCGCACCGTTTCCGCCGATAATCCCAATGCGACTGTCGGGAGAAAATTGATAGCTGAAGTCGCGGACTAAGACGCGATCGCCGTAGGCTTTAGAAATGCCATCCAGTTCGATCACTTTTTTGCCAATTCGACGGCTCGGCGTAGAAATATCGACCTTCCCGACGGCTTGTTTGAACTCGCGATCTTGCATCTCTTGAATGCGATCGATCCGCGCTTTCTGTTTCGTCCCCCGTGCCTTCGGTCCCCGTTTTAACCATTCCAATTCCCGTCGCAGCACGCCGCGATGCTTCCGTTGCGCGCTGGCTTCGGCAGATTCGGCTGCGGCTTTCTTTTCGAGGTAGTAAGAATAGTTGCCATCGTAACTGAATAAGTCGCCGCGATCGAGTTCTAAAATGCGACTGGTGACGCGATCGAGAAAATAGCGATCGTGGGTAATGAGCAATACCGCACCGCGATAGCTGGCGAGATACGACTGCATCCACTCCACCGATTGCGCGTCGAGGTGGTTAGTGGGTTCGTCCATCAGCAACAGGTCGGGACTGCTCAGAAATGCTGTCGCCAGTGCGATCCGCCGCCGATAGCCGCCGGACAGCTCTCGGATGGGGGTGTCGAAATCCTCGATTCCCAGCTTCGAGAGGACGATTTTGGCGTTGGTTTCGAGATCCCACGCACCCGCCGTTTCCATGCGTTCGGTCAGGGTAGCCAGGCGCGACATCAGCCGATTTAACTCGTCTCCTTCGGCGCGCGCCATTTTGTGGGATAAGTCCTCGTAATCGCGCACCAGCGCCATCTGTTCGCCGCTATCGGCAAAAACTTGTTGGAGAACGGTGCGATTTTCGTCGAGTTGCGGCTGCTGCGGGAGATATACGACGCGATCGCCTGGATTTTTAAGGATTTCGCCGCCATCAATCGGTTCGAGTCCGGCGATGATTTTGAGGAGGGTGGATTTTCCGGAGCCGTTGGTTCCGATTAACCCGACTTTCTCGCCGGGTGCGATGCTGAAGCTGGCATCTCGGAGAATTTCTTTAATGCCAAAGTCTTTGCGAACGGATTGGAGCGTGAGGATACTCATTCAGAATTGGGGTGGAGGGTGGACGCCGATTCTCTTAGATCGTAGAGGATGGCGAGGGGATGCGGATCGAAAGTTTAGCGGATCGCGGGTCGAAGTTTCAATCCGATCCGACAATCTATTTCGGACTCGGATTCAGTTGAGTTTGGTGGGCATTATCAATTTTAGCGATCGGATCGCTCAATGTATCGATCGATAATGCCCACCCTACGGTGGGAAATTTTACTCCGGTTCCTGTAGGGTGGGCATTTTTACCTCTAACGAGAATTGAGAGAGTGGGCATTATCAATTTTAGCGATCGGATCGCTCAATGTATCGATCGATAATGCCCACCCTACGGTGGGAAATTTTACTCCGGTTCCTGTAGGGTGGGCATTTTTACCTCTAACGAGAATTGAGAGAGTGGGCATTA
>CAYQUF010000268.1:0-4335 GCA_964420595.1 uncultured bacterium | reverse complement strand
GAACTGCCAGCACGATGGGAGCAGGCGAAAATTTTTGGATAAAATCTCAAAATTCGAGGCGATCGCCCCTACCGCTCCAGTCAAAATATGCTATTCTATATAGTCGTTGCCATCTTGGAGAGGTGGCTGAGTGGTCGAAAGCGGCAGATTGCTAATCTGTTGTACGGTTGGTAACTCCGTACCGAGGGTTCGAATCCCTCCCTCTCCGTTTTAAACCGAACGATGAGAATTCCCCCAAACCAGGCAGTTCGGGGGAGTTTGTGATTTCAGCGAGATTTAGAAGTTGTAGCCGATGCCGAATTGAAACTCGACGTCGATATCGTCGAGGAACAGGAAGTTAAATTGTCCCATCGCGGTTAAATTGCGCGGTAAGGGATAGTCCGCACCAGCGGTGAGCATGAAGTCGAATTCGGTATCGTCGTCGTCATCGACCGAAACTGCCAAACCCGCTCCGGCAAAGGGATCGAGCTTGTTGACTTCTCGGCTGACGGTGCCGCCGAATCCGGGCCAGTCGGCGGTGACGGGGAAGCGAATATCGACAATGCTGTTGCTCAGTGCTAGGGAGGGACGCACGGACAGACCGAAACTGCGATCGCCTGCTTCAAAGTCGGTCAACTGAAACTTGCTAATCACGGTAAAGTCGATCAGGTCGTTGTTATCGCCGATATTTCCCCCCAAGCCGACGTAGTTGTAGCCGTATTCGAACACGCGCCGACGGATGGGATCTCGACGGTTGCGGCGGCGGCGAGGGGGACGCTCCTCGATTTCTAAGTCGCCTTCGTCCGGTTCGTCGTCAAATCCATCGAAGGGATCGGATTCGTCTTCCATTTCCATGTCTTCGTCCATGTCCGTCGAATCCATGTCCTCGTCCATCTCGTCTGAGGGTTCCATGGGTTCGAAGTCTTGGGCGATCTGAAAATCGCTAGCGCTAGTAAAGGCACTCGGCGCGATCGCACTCACGTCGGAGAGTTCGATTGTGGCATCGGAGGCGGGATGGTTCGCCGCGCGATCGCTCGTTTCGGCGTGCGCCGCCGTTCCCAATCCAATCGTCGCCAAGCCAGCCAAACTTAAGGTGGGTAGCACTTCCCTGAACAACATTAATTTCACGATTACAATTACCTCTCAGCAGATATTGATAAATTTCCAGTTCGTCTTCTCCCCTTACACCATCAAAGATAGTGGCGGGGATTCCCGATATTGCGACCGAGATTTTCAGTTCGCTAAATTTAACTGACTCGAATGATATTATAATTGTCAGTTACGCACGCAGGCGCTCGAGCGATCGACGCGAATGGCGATCTTTCAAGATCGAGACTGACCCTAACAGATCGATTGTCGAGATCGCCTTAACTTAACAGGCTGCAAGCGACATTCCATCTATCGGCAGGTCGAGATCGAACTGAAGGACACCAATCGCCCTGGGAACGCCTGGGCGCGATCGCTCGATTACCCCCATCAGGCAATACTGGTGCTAATTTACAGGATCTAGCCGAGAGAGCCAATAGTTTCCGCGACTTTCTGGGAGATAAAGGGCAAAATCGCCTCGTTTTGGCTTTGTGCCTTGCCTTCGGTGAAGACGACCAACAAATAGGGGGGAGCCTCGGGAAGCTCGATATACGCCGCATCGTGGCGCACTTGGGAGGTCAGACCGGCTTTCGACCACAATTTCGCCGTTTGCGGCACTCCCGCACCGAGAAATCCCGTCACCTGATTTTCGGGATCGGCGGCGAGGTCGGCGGGATCGAGGCTGCGGCGCATCAGTGCCATCATCGCTTGAGATGCTTGGGAGGAGACGGCGACGCCTCCGACGATACTATGCAGCAGGCGAATGGTGGCGTTGGTGGTGAGCATATTGCGGTTTTCCATCATCTGACCCACGAAGGCGCGTTCGCGACCGTAGGGACCGTCGCACCAGGTTTTCTGGTTGACGTTGATGGTTTCGAGTTCGGGCCAGTTGAGGGATTGGAAGTAGCGATTGACGATGTTGCGCTGGTATTTCCAGGTTTCAAAGGGTCCGGGGGGCAATTCCGGTCCGCTGGTGGTTCCGGTGAGTACGTCTACGACCAATCCGGTGGCGTCGTTGCTCGAATCGACGATACTATCTCTCAAGGCGCGATCGAGTTCTGGGGAACTGGAAATCATCCCCTGTGCGATCCACTCGTAGGCGGCGACTAAGTAAAACAGTTTGACCACGCTGGCGGGATAGATGCGTTCGACGCCGCGATAGTGATAGCCGCGAACCTGGTGCTGCCAAAAGGCTTCGGGACTGAGCGCGCCGCCGGTATTGACGGGGACTGGCGGGTCGTAGACAATCCAACTCATGGCAATTTGGTTGGCGGCGATTTGGGGGAATTCGGCGCGGGTTTGTTCGATAATGCGATCGCCGATTTGGCTGAGTTGCTCGTCTGGACGGAAAAAGGTCATCTGGATAGCTCGAATTGTATGGGAATTCAGTTTTTTGACATACTCTCCATGCCAATCAAAGATTATGGGTGGAGTACTGTGCGATTCCTTGATAGTATGTTGCCTCAATAACCGTCAAATTGCGATCGCCTGTTTGCCATGACCTCCGACCGATCCCGATCGCCAATGGTTGAATATCGCTGTTTGCGCCATCTGAATCTCTACGACGCGCCGGACTGCCAAACCCTTGCGACCCAAGCGGCGGCGGGACGGCACTTGCGTATTTTAGCGCCCCCTCAACCGAGCGATCGCGCGGTTAACGTTCGCCTGTGCGAAGATAACTATCCGGGGTGGTTGCAGATCTCGGACGTGGAAGCGTTGCAAGAAGTCTCCCAACCCGATCGCGCCAAGGCATTGAGCGAGTCCGACATTCGCGATCGCCTCGCCGACGTTATCGCCTTTACCCACCATGCCATGCAACGTCCCAACTGTTATGTTTGGGGGGGAACGGTTGCGCCGAATTACGATTGTTCCGGACTGATGCAAGCGGCGTTCGTGTCGGCGGGGATCTGGATTCCGCGCGATGCGTACCAGCAAGAGGCGTTTGTGGAACCGATCGACTTGGCACAATTGC
The DNA here is from genome assembly GCA_964420595.1 of uncultured bacterium. Taxonomy (GTDB): domain Bacteria; phylum Cyanobacteriota; class Cyanobacteriia; order Cyanobacteriales; family Geitlerinemataceae; genus CAYQUF01. The sequence continues at coordinate 1,298 of CAYQUF010000268.1, read as the reverse complement.
AACCCGGCGATTTGGTCTTTTTCGGATCGCCAGACAAGGCGACTCACGTGGGATTGTATTTAGGAAACGGACGTTACATCCACAGTTCCGGGGAAGAAAACGGTCGTAACGGCATTGGAATCGACGAACTTTCGGAAACTGGCGGCGATGTGGCTCGATTTTATTACCGACAATTGCGCGGTGCGGGACGGGTGGCGCGATCGCTTTGCGATTCGTAATTGCACCACAAAGACACAAAGGACACCAAGGTCGTGCAGAGAGTTCTATGGATAAATTGGTGAATTCGTGAAAGCGCTGTTCTCGCGAGTTAAACCGTATTTACGCTGGGTAATTCTCGGCGGAACTTTATTTTTTCTCGCTCAAGCTCTCAAAGAAAATTGGCAGGAAGTCGCGGAAATTGGAATTGAGGGAATTGGCTGGCGCGAAGTGGCGATCGCCCTGGGAATCACCCTTTTGGCTCATGTTTGGTCGGGATGGGTGTGGCTGTGGATTTTGCGAGAGTTCGATCGCGCTCCCAATCGCCGCTGGGGAATGCAGGTTTATCTCAAAACCAATATCGCTAAATATTTACCCGGTAACGTGTGGCATTTTTACGGTCGCATTTGGGCAATTCGCGACACCGGAATCCCCCTAGAAATCGCGGCATTAAGCGTGTTGCTCGAACCGTTGCTGATGGCGGCGGCGGCGCTGGCGATCGCGGTGGCGGGATCGGCGTCGGACTATGTTACCCTACAGGCGATCGCCCTGGTTGCGGTTCTCGGTGCCGTTCACCCTCGCGTTCTCAATCCGGTGACGCGCTATTTAGGCAAACTGAAGCTGAAGGCGTCCAAATCGAGCCAACCGCCTGACATTGCGCCGCTGTCTCGCTATCCCGTGCGACCGTTTCTCGGCGAAATTGGATTTGTCGGATTGCGCGGGATTGGATTTTTGTGGATCGTGAAGGCGATCGCGCCGGTAGAATGGTCGCACGTGCCCGCCATCTTAGGCGCGTTTGGGATTGCGTGGTTGTTGGGATTGGTGGTTCCCGGCGCACCTGGCGGAATTGGCGTATTTGAAGCCACCGCGATCGCACTGCTCGAAGGTCGGTTTGCCCCTGCCGTTCTCCTCAGTGCCGTGGTAATCTACCGATTGGTCAGCGCCATCGCCGAAGCCGCCGCCGCCGCGATCGCGTGGTGGGACGAGCAATTATCGCCAAAGTATAAATAAAGGCTTTAGCTATCTCCCATCGCTCCAGGGAGGGCGGTAAAATGCGATGGGAATCGAAATTGACTCGCCTAAAGTCACGAGCGCCATGGCTA
>CAYQUF010000267.1:0-4394 GCA_964420595.1 uncultured bacterium | reverse complement strand
ATTAAGGTTAGGATCGAATGACATTAAGGTGGGCAAATTCGCCCACCCGACAATTCAACTAAGGACACATAATCAAACTATTTGCCGATAGATATCCGTCCACGGGTTCGGTGATTTCCACCCAGTTGCGCGGCTCGTCATTTTTATCGGGAATTAACTCGTAATCGGGAACGAGCGTCACCTCTCCACCAGCGGGAACGCCACCCACTCGCGCCGAGAATCGAGACGCATCGGAACGCACGACCAAACCGCGCGGTGCGACCCGACCTTCCACGCGACGGCAAAGGTTCGTCGAACTGGGGGTTTCGCCATCATCCGGTTCGGGTTCCGGTTCGGGAGTGCGACCGACGGTATCGCCGGGACAGTAAATCAGGTTGCTCGAACCGTTGGGATAGCCATTGGAGATATAGCCATCGACGGGTTCGGTAATTTCAATCCAAATGCGTCCGTTGGGACCTTTAATCCCCTCGAAACCTTGCACCAACAGCACTTGTCCGTTATCGGGAATGCCACCGACGCGAGCCGCATTAGGACTGGGTTCGGCGCGCACGACTAACCCTTGGGGAACGATGGTTTGTCGGCACAATCCAGTTTGCGATCGCGCGGGAGATTGCAATCCGCCAACTGCGATCGCGCCGAATGCCAGTACCGCGACGGATTGACCCCAAATTCTGATTCGATTCATCCTACAAACTCCTCATCAAACCACAATGCGGGGTTAACTACACGCGATCGCTTGCCTATTCCGCTGGCTCGTCTCCTGATTCGGTATCCGGCTCGATGCCTAATGCTTGTAATTGCGCTGCCATGCGTTGTGCCTGTCGTTCGGCACGTCGAGCGCGTTCTTCGGCATCGCGAGCGCGTTCGTCTCCCGTGGGTAAGACTGTCCCATCGCGATCGCACCAACGCAACCACAATCCCGGACTGCCTTCAAAGTCGCCGTCCCACAGGGTCAATCCTAACTCGACTTGTTCCAACCACACCGGTTGCATCTCCCGTCCGTCCCGCACCATTTCCGCGTAACGCGCGCCTCGCAACTCGTAGACGTAAAGGATGGATTCGCCTAAGTTCTGTCCGGGATCGAATACCACGTAATAGCTGACCCGCATTCGTTCGTAAAGGCGCAATTTGCGATCCAGTTCGTCCCCCTGGCGGTTGGAGACAATTTCAATCGCCACCTCCGGCGGCTTGCCAAATTGCCAGAGCAGATAGCAGCGATTTTGCTTTTCCCACCAGTTTTCGGGGACGCGCACGCCTACACTGAGGAAGACATCGGGCACGATCGCCGGTTCCCGTACGGTATGATAAATGCCAACATTGGCTTCGGCTAAAAAGACGCGATCGCCGATGGCACTGTAAAGGGTTCCGGCGAGCAACCGTTGCTGTTTGGCAGAGGCAAAATTGTCCACGGGGGTATCGTCCTCGGTCACCAAATTGCTGGGGTCGGGAAGCAGTTGGCTATCTGGCATTGAAGCAGACTCGACCATGGAGATTTCCTCCCAGAGTTAGCGCCTTTTCTAACATACTCTGTTCCCTATCTGTTGGTGCGTTAGGGCATCCATCATCAGTTGGCGTAGGGACGAACGACCGTCCACCCGTACAATCGCTGTTGCCTAGTTCCCCCTGTTGCCTTCTTACTTACTTTCATACCGCTCGTAAGCATCCACAATGCGCTGCACCAACGCATGGCGAATTACGTCGGCGCGAGTTAAATAACAAAAGGCAATTCCCTCCACATCGCGCAAAATCCGCTGCGCCAAATCCAACCCCGACTCTTGATAGTGGGGAAGGTCGGTTTGGGTTACGTCTCCGGTCACCACCATCCGCGCGCCGAATCCCAATCGCGTCAGCACCATTTTGATCTGAGCGGGAGTGGTATTTTGCGCCTCGTCCACAATGACAAACGCATTGTTGAGCGTGCGACCTCGCATATATGCCAGCGGCGCGACCTCAATTGTTCCCCGTTCCATTAACATCGGAATCTTATCCGGCTCGATGGTTTCGTAGAGCGCATCGTAGAGGGGACGCAAGAACGGATTCACCTTTTGTTGCAAGTCACCGGGGAGAAATCCCAGCTTTTCCCCCGCTTCCACCGCCGGTCGGGTCAAAATCAGTCGCTCGTACTGGTTGTCCATCAACGCTTGCACCGCGAGAATGGCAGCCAGAAACGTTTTTCCGGTTCCCGCAGGACCGATGCAAAAGGTGAGATCGTGGGTGCGAACCGCTTGCACGTACTGTCGCTGTCGGAAGGTTTTGGCTCGAATTTCGTCGCCGCGACGGGTGCGCGCCAGCAAATCTTGCTGTAAGTCCTTCAGCGTCTGTTGTTGGTTGGTGTTAATGGCTTGGATGGCGGTGAGAATATCGACTTCGGTAATCGGTTTTCCCGTTTTCCAATAGTCTTCGAGCGATCGCACGATTTTGGCACAGCGCTCGATCTGTTTGGCACTCCCGGACAGGAGCAATTCTTGACCCCGCAGGACGAGTTTGACTCCCGTTTGACGAGAGAGCAGCTTCAGATTTTCCTCTTGCTGACCCGCTAGGGCGATCGCGCTTTCTTGAGCAGGCAACTGAATGGTAAATGCCTCGGTCATGCTAAAATTAGTTTGGCTTTTACTGAAAAATGGTCGCGCGCAAGGCGAAGGAAGTTCCGCTTCGATTGTAACTGAGACGCTTCGAGCGCCAAATAATAACGGATAGAGACGTTCGAGCGAACGCCTCTAGAGACAAAAGTGTTTTAAATCGTACCGAAGCCCTCTTGACGCTAGCGGCGGCGGCGTTTTGCCGCATCGACTTTACGCTTGCGACGCAGGCTCGGCTTTTCGTATCGTTCCCGTCGTCTGGCTTCCGATAAAATGCCAGCTTTCTGGATTTTTTTCTTAAAGCGTCTTAGCGCGGATTCGATCGATTCGCGCTCTCCCAAACGGACTTCTGCCACGCCCTGTTTCGACCTCCTTGCACCAAATAACCTTCAAATGCGAATCGCGCATCGGCGACTATTTTACACGCTGAGTCAACTGTTTGGCGTGGTCTGGAACTCGTCCAGACTGAGGGGTTAGGAAGAATTCGACTTCGATTGCGGCTTGCGAGGGGACGAACGACGGGAAGGAGGAGGCGCACTCCGTCGCCGCGAGGGGGAGTGAGACGAATCGGAATGTCGGTGTTCTCCTAACCCGCCGTAAATATCCAAGTAAATCGATTGTCCCGCACTTTGCGCGATCGCCGCGAGAACCGTTCGAATCGCTTGGATATTGCGTCCGCCTCGTCCGAAGACGCGCCCCTTATCTGAGTTATCAAACGCCAAGCGCAACCAAACTCGATGTTTGCTCTCGAGCAGTTCGCAATCGACGCGCAATAACTCAGGGGAATCGAGAAACGGACCGAACAAAAATTTTGCCAGTCCGACATAATCGGGACCTCGTGAATCGGATGATGCGATCGCGTTAGGAGTTGGCTGGGGCACTGACTTGTTCGAAGACATTCGCTTTTTCGAGCAGACGGCGAACCGTATCGGTCGGTTGGGCGCCCTGTTGCAATCGCCGCACGATTCCGGGAACGTCCAAGCGGGTTTCGTCCGTTCTAGGGTTATAGTAACCCAGTTCTTCGACGGGGCGACCATCTCGACGCGCCCGACTGTTGATGGCGACGATGCGGTAGCTAACCTCCCGTTTTTTGCCGTATCGCTTGAGTCTCAGTTTAATCATGCTTAGAACGCAATACTCCTACTCGGTAATTTTAGATGTCCGCGATGAAACACTTTTAGCGCGATCGATCGCGCGCGAGTCTTCTATTGTAGCGGTTAATCTCGGTAAAACTCAACCGACCCCCAGGCGATCGCCCCAATTTGTCTCCCAGAGGCGATTCGGATGACAGAGGCGCGATCGGGAGTCCCGTAATTTTACGCAATCCAACCAGACAGTCGGGATCGCCATCGGTCGAACGCCACCTTTCTATTTCTAGTCGCGCGATCGGACGCCAGACCAGTGAAAATTAGGGTATTCTGGCAACACAGTATTGCGTCTCCTCCAATTTCTACTCATCTCGTCTCGGTTTTAAGGTATGGAAAATAGCTAAAAATTTCAGTATATTAACGCAATCAAGTTGCAAATCCCGCTCAATTCCAAGATTTACATCCACAATAACTTTTATTCATTGATTCTTCGTGTTTCTCGGAACTTATCGCTTCACCCTCTCGTCAAAGCCGAACGGGTATCTCTACCCGCCAGCGTTTTGTGCCGATCGATCTAGGAAGCTAGAAGGCAGAACGCGCGGGTACATTCAAATGCTTAATTAAACCAATAGAACTCAGTTCGATAAGGAGTACCAGGGATCGTGGAAGAAGAAGAAATGATGACCATGGATACCATGGAAGGCGGCACCGACACCATGGAAGGTGG
>CAYQUF010000266.1:0-4511 GCA_964420595.1 uncultured bacterium | reverse complement strand
CTAAAACTAGAATGCCCACCTTCCCATAGTCTAAAATTCTAAGGCGGGCCAATCCGGCTGGCGGTAGTAGTGCGTCATGTCGTCGAACTTGCGCAACTCGGCACGACGCACGTGCAGGTCTCGATCGGTTTCCATCCACCTGGCGCTCAATTGCGATAGGGTATTGGCAACGGCAGCGCGATCGAGATCGGCGGGAATGTCGCCAAAATAGCCGAGGGTAATATGGGCGGTGAGAACGTATTGCTGCTCGATCCCCAGCGGAATTAATTGCGGGTTTTGATAGATGGCACGGCGCAATCCCACCACGCGGTTGTAGGAAGGTTCGTCTTTGGGCACCAAACACGCCGCGATCGCTCGCGCCCTTGCCATCAATCCTAGCAACTGCCAGCGAATTGGGGTGCGATCGCCCATCATTTCCCCGTAATGGCGAAAACTGCGGGCAATTCCTTCGTGCAATTGTCCCTCAAACTCGGGATTTTGGCTGGCATCGCGATAGGCACCGTCCCAGATTAAATCGGCTAGGGTAAAATGAAAGCTCTCCGGCGGCACCGCCACCAACAACCCGGCTGGCATCGCCTCGACGACTTGGGTTTGGCACGCTTGCACCGATTGGTAAAATGCCTCGTTCTCCGAATCGTCTGCCCAGGGTGGCGTGACGACGCTATAGCCGGGAAATGGCGCGGCTTTGCGACCCCCCTGGGGATGGGGAGAAAACTTGGGCGATTCCTGAATGTGCTGGAATTGAGCCTGATGAGCGGGGGGAAGAATTAATTTGGCGACCCGATTTAAATGGGTTTGATACGTTTCGTCCAATCTTGCTAACCTCGCGCGTTCGAGTGAGTCTCTAATGCCAATTTACCTTTATTGGGGAGAAGATGAGTTTTCAATGTCTAAAGCAGTGGCGACGCTGCGCGATCGCATTTTAGACCCAGCGTGGAGCGCGTTCAACTACCACAAAATCGCCCCAGACGACCCCAATGGCACGATTGAGGGACTCAACCAAGCGGTGACGCCGCCGTTTGGTCTGGGGGGACGGTTGGTGTGGTTGGAAGACACGCCGCTGTGTCAGCAGTGTTCGGAGGAGTTGCTGACGGAGTTGGAGCGGACTCTCGGTCAAATTCCCGATTCCAGCGTGTTATTGCTCACTAGCCGCAAAAAACCAGACCGCCGCCTCAAATCGACGAAGCTGCTGTTCGAGCACGCTGAGGTGAAGGAGTTTTCGCCGATTCCGCCGTGGAAAACGGATCTGTTGGCGAAGCGAGTCACCCAGGTGGCGCAAGAGGTGGGGGTGAAACTCACCCCAGAGGCGACGGAATTGCTCGCCGAATCGGTGGGAAATCAAACCCGACAGCTCTATGGGGAATTGGAGAAGTTGCGGCTGTACGCGGGGGAGACAGGAAAGGCGATTGACGCTGAAGTCGTCTCTCGTTTGGTGACGGCGAATACCCAAAATAGCTTGCAACTGGCGGATGCGATTCGTCGGGGAGAGGTGGCGCAGGCGTTGGATTTGGTGATGGAGTTAATTGCGCGCAACGAACCGGCTCTGCGGATTGTGGCGACGTTGGTGGGGCAGTTTCGGCGGTGGTTGTGGGTGAAATTGGCGGTAGAATCGGGGGAGCGGGATAACAAGGCGATCGCGCAACTGGCGGAAATCGGCAATCCCAAGCGGGTGTATTTTTTGCGCCAAGAAGTGCAATCGCTGTCGCTGTCTCAGTTGAGGCAAACCCTGTCGGTGCTGTTGGAGTTAGAAGTCAGCCTGAAGCGGGGAGCGGACGAGATGGAGGCGCTGCAAACTAAGGCGATTCAGTTGTGCGATCTTTATCGACCGCTGCGATAGCGCTATCTTAGAAGTATCGATTTCACCTAGAACCGTGCGCCAACGTTGCTTGTTTCCAATTCTAATCGCGATCGCCTTCGTTATCGGGGGCTGTTCTCAACCGGCGACCGAATCTCCGGCGGAGGAGACGCCATCGCCGACCGTGTCGATTTCCCCCAGCGAAACCGATATTACCAATTACGCTCAAGCGGTGCTGGCGATCGAACAAGTGCGCCAATCCGCCTATTCGCAAATCCAACAGGCGATGGGGGAGCAATCGGTGCCGACTGTTGAGTGCAGTCGCCCCGAGAGTTTGAAGGCGCTGTCGGGAGACGCCAGAGACATCGCGGTTGACTATTGCAATGAGACGAAGGGGATTATTGAAAATAATAACCTAAGCGTGACGGAATTCAATGCCATGACCGCGCAAATGGAGACGAACCCGGAGTTGAAGCAGCAGGTGGGTGCGGAACTGTTCCGCTTGCAGCAACAGTCGGAGATGTGATTAAGGTTCTGACGAAAGCTCACCGCAAAGGCACAAAGAACGTAAAGTTCGAGAGTGCTCGTGTATTAACAATCCTACCGGAGCGATTGGGTAGCGAACCGCCCTTGCGCGGCGCAGATCCATAGGACACCGTCGCCATCTCGCGGTCAATAGCCGAGAGCGCATTGCTTATGTAATCTTTTTGTGATTTTAGTGTCGCGGCACGGCTGAAATAGGGCATTATCGTCGGCTAAACTCAGGTGCGAACCCCAGCACGAATGAGTCTTTCTTTGGGTTTCCTTCGTCAACCCAACCTACATTTTTAGTGCGGTCAGTTGAGTCGTGCATCTCTATACAAACAGATTTCAGCTCGACGATCGTCGCCCTCGCTTCGATTTGCGGTTGCGGCGTTTGGATTGACCGCCGGGTGGCGTGCGGTGCGCGCCGAAATACTTTTCGCTGCGGTAGCGCAACCATACTCGCAGCACTTGCGGGACTCGCTCTTTCTGTTCTTTGGTGAGGGTATTGTACAGTTGCAAGGCGCGATCGCGTTCTCGGCGACAGGCGGCGTTATTGTGCGCGTCCCAGTAACTGCGCGCCACGCGGATGCGGCGGTTGACTTCTTTAACTAAGTCTTTTCCAGATAGGTTGTCGCTCGCACTCATAGAACGTTGGTTCGTTATCTGTGGTACGCCTCAGTCGAGTAAGGTGACGGGCAATCCGAGAGTGTTTCTCATCAAGGGCAGACAATAAGCGATCGCTCGCCTAAACTATCATGCAAGCTGACGCCGCCGCAACTCGAACCCTACCACGCTGGCACTACACGCCACATTCAGGGATTCGGCGTTGGGGTCGATGGGAATCGAGATCCACTCGTCAATCCAGGGATGGGTGTCTTCCCCAATTCCGTCAGTTTCGTTCCCCAATACGAACGCCGACAGCGGCGAAAACGAGGCGTCGTACAGGTTCGTTGGCGCGTCGGCGCTCAATCCGTAGACTGTATACCCGAGTTGGCGCAATTGCGATAGCGCCTCGGGAAGAGTGGCGCAGCGCAAAATTGGCGCTTTAAACGCAGTTCCGGCAGAAGCTTTCACCACCAGCGGCGTTAAATCGGGACAGCCGCGTCGGGGTAAGACAATGCCATCGAGTCCCGCAGCTAAGGCGGTTCGCAGGATCATGCCGACGTTGCTGGGGTTTTTGACGCCGTCGAGGGCAAATAAGTGGCGGGATTTGGCTTCCAAATTGCCCTCGGTTTCGATAAAATCCGAGAGAGCCTGCATCTGGGGCGCGATCGCATCGGCGACAACCCCTTGGTCGTGGCGACCGTTGCGAGAAATCCGGGTGACGTATTTTGCCGATTCTCGCGACACGGGAATGCCCCGCCGTTGTGCCTGTTGGACGATGTTGCCGATAAAATCGCCCCGGGCGCGATCGGCGATCAGGACTTTATCGATGGCGATGTCGGGATCGCACAAGGCTTCGAGGACGGGTTTGCGTCCGTAGAGGGTGATATATCGATCTCGGGGATGGCTCATGGAAGGGAAAACGTACGACTGGATTGTCGTCGGTGGCGGACTGACTGGCGCGATGTTGGGATACGAGTTGGCTCGCGCTGGATTTTCTATTGTATTGCTCGAACCGCAGTTTCCGCCGGAGAATGCGACGCGATACAGTTATGGCGGTATTGCCTATTGGTCGGGACGGGATGAGGAGACGGTGGCGGGGGTTTCGACGCGCCAGTTGTGTCGGGAGGGGATCGAACGCTACGCCGAATTATCCTGGGAATTGCCGGGGGACATCGAATTTCGGGAATTGGATTTGCTGCTGACCATCGCACCGGAGAGCGACCCGCAGCAGTTGGCGAATGCTTACAGTCAGTTTGCTATCCCGCCGCAATTGCTGGACGTGGGACAGGCGTGCGAACTCGAACCGCTGCTCGATCCGAATGCGATTGCGGGAGCGCTGGCGGTACGCCACGGTCACGTTAACCCGGAAAAGCTGCTGCTGGCGCTGTATGGGGGGATTCGGCAGTTGGGGGGAGAGGTGGCGATCGATCGCGCGGTGGAATTGCAGCGAAAGGGCGATCGCATTTTGGGGGTGCGGGGGGTCGATGGCGGGTATTCGGCGCAGCAGACTGCCATTTGCGTGGGGGGGATGGCGCGATCGTTTTTGGCGGAGGCGGGGATTGAGGTGCCGATCTATTTTACCCAT
>CAYQUF010000265.1:0-4825 GCA_964420595.1 uncultured bacterium | reverse complement strand
GGTGGGCGATACCCACCCAACAAAATGACTCAATTAAGAGGCGAGCAAGGTAGGTTGAGGATAGTACGCAGACTCAACAGAATGGGTACGAGCGTAGGCATGGAATTCCTCAATTGTAGCGGAAAATGCGGCGAATACTTTATCAACAATGGCGTAGGCTTGCTGTTGTTGTTCGTCGCTAAGTTCGATGTTTTCGATTAACTCCGTTCCCTCTTCGTCGGTCATGGTATGACCCGTTTCGACGTTGAGGTGATAGTCGCCGAAGTAGCGATAGTCCCAACCGGTCGAAGCTTTCAATTCCTGCGCCACTTTTGCCGTTTCCGACAAGAAGACGTTTCCGGTGGCTTCGATAACTTCAATTGCGACAATTTTGAGTTTCGGATCGGCGTTGTAAGTACATTGTTCGATCGCGTGGCAAATTTGCCGGGTATGAAAGGTTTCTTCACCCCAAAGAAAGCGAACGGCGTCGCTGAATTTCATGGTACGATTGAGTCCCAGCTTCTCCAAGTCTTCCATCAACCACAGCCAGTGATGGTCGTCTTCGTAGCTGTGCTGGTTAATTGCCTGTTGTAGCGGGTCGTCGGACGCTTCGTGACGAAAGAGGGTACGATTCAATTCGCCAATGGTCGTGGTGAAGGGAGCGATGCAAGGAGCAAATACCAATCGCTGGCGGGGAGACAGGTTGGTATCCCGCAAGTAGTCGAACAGGGGAAGTCGGGCGAATTCTTGCTTTTTGACTTCGATGTAGTCCAGAACGTTTTTCATGTCGATGCACCCATAGAACGTTAATTTATAAATAATTAATCGCAAATAAAAAGTTTTAGGTGCGATCGCGATCTTTGAAGACTTGTGTTTTGAATCACTGATTTTTAATGGACTACACAATAAGACTATTCAATTTTTTACTTTAGCATCAGTGAAATTACTGAATCATTCTATCTCGATTGAAGCCACAGTCCAACTCAATCTGAGAAATCCGTAAGATTGCATCGCCTCAACACTATATTACTTGCTATCAGTTTAATGAGTGAGAAAGGGGCGCGATCGCCCCTCGGTTATTCTTCAGTTATCGGACAATCGTCAATTCACTTTCGGATTATCCGGACTATTGGCGGCAAATACCTGTTTTCCTTTGACGATGGTTAACTTGTTTCCCTCGCGAGTTGCCTCAATGTCCCAAAATGCACCTTTTTTAAGGTGAGATAAACGTCCGTATAGCACTAGATGCAATGGCTGGAAATTGTCAGTTGATTGTTTGTGCTTGTGGGGATAATTTTGATTGAGCGCGACCGTAACCTCGACCCGGTTATTATCGATATCCCACGACTTAATATGACCGCGAATGGAGAACCGATCCATTAAATTATCCGGCGAAGTCAAATCGCCTTGGGGATAACGCATAAAACTCTTTAATCCAAACCACAAGCCACTCTCCGAAGGCGTATCGACCCAAACGTTCCAAGCGGCGAGTTTATTGCAATTTTCGGGAGCAGGCGACCAATTCGGCGAAACAATCAATCCGGGGAACTCGCAACCATCTGGTGTGGTGAATACTCCCGAGCGATCGTTGTCTGGGTTGGGTTGCCAAGCTGCGATCAGGACACCAGTTGCTCGGAATTGGTCAATTTGGTCGGGTTTGCGAATTGGTGGTTTTTGAGTGCGATCTTGCTTTTCTACTTTAGCAAATTCTCCAGTTAAAATAACGGTTTCGCGAACCGTTTCATCAATTTGCGATTTATTCTGAATTTGCTCGTCAACTAGCACTTGCACCTCACTCGTGACTTGCTGGTAGGTTTTATCTGAACTGAGCAAGTTGGTCGCACTGGATTTCCATTGGAAGTACCGTCGAGCTGCATAGCCAATGGCGTAGAAAGAAATGACATTCAGCGAAGCATTAACCAGCCGTTTTGTTCCGGGAACGTAACTGTTAATGAAATTTACGCCGAGTTGCTTGACGCGATCGGTCGTGAATACAGTGGCAAAGACCGCTAAAGATTCGTAAAAATTAAGATCCTCAAATCCATAACAAACACCAATCTGAAAAATCAATTCTTCTAAAGCATAAGTTGCTGAATTGAAATCAACTGTAATGTTTTGGTTTTCTAGGATTTTCTTTAGCGTCTCCTCGGTGATTATTTCAACAATTTCATAAGCAATCAAGGAAAGAACTTTACGTTGGATTAGGCGATCGACAATTTGTTTGGGAGAATCGTTAGGATACTGCGCCTGCAACGCCAAAACTTCTTGTCGGGCTTTCTCCTTGTCGATCTCTTCAAATAAGTTGACAAAGAATTGCAACCAGCTTGGCGAATAGATTTCAAGGGTGGCAGCGATCGCTCCAACCGTAACCGCTTTGCTGAATTGTGAAAAAATCGGCTGAACGTTGACGGTATCGGGGTCAATTTCTGAAGCCAGTTGAATGGCAGTTTGGGTCGATCGCTTCGCCCATTGAAGTAAATTCTTGACCGTTTCAATATCGCGTTCCGCTTTAGAGCGAATTGCTTGAATTAATTCAGAAACAGAATCTTGTAAGGATTGAATTTCGAGATCGGCTTCTTGTCGAACTGTCGCTAAAGCGGCGGGTTGAGGTGTGGGGGTGGGTGCAGGTGCGGGTTGAGGTTTGACCTGACCGGAGCGGATTGCACTTTCGGAAACCCAAGTTCCCAACCTGTCGCCCTCGACCCGAAAGCAAACGCGACAACCGCTTACAGAATGAGAAATTGCCAGAACTTTTCCGGTCTTCGTTTTGCCGTCAATTTGACAGGATGTTGCCTCAAACAAAGGGTTGGAACTCATGGTGATTCTCTCAAAGTCAGTGAGTTGGGTAGATCTGAAACTTTCAACAATAGTCGTTACTTTAAAATCAATAAAGTCATCGAATCTTGATAAACTCGATCGATTTGTGAAAGCACTGAACTGATTGTAAGCTGCAAGGAACGCCAATAAGTTAAAGCTTCTGTTAAATTAATTGTTAAATTCAGACGATCGCCCCGATCGCAGCTTTCCCGTCCCAATCCCTCGCAAAAGTGGTAAGATTGCAGTCTGGCAAGTCGCCCCTCCAAACGAGGGAACCGTGAATGTGGCATCGTTGTTCGATCGGATTGCTCGCCGCGAGTTTAATCAGCGCGATCGCCCCTTCCGCTTGGGCGCGTTCCTTTCCCGATGTCCAAAATCACTGGGCGCAAGGGTGCATCCAACACCTGAGCGATCGCCGCATTCTTAGCGGGTATCCCGACGGGAACTTTCGACCCGACCGACCCGTAACTCGCGCCGAATTCGCCACGGTTATCGACGCCGCCTTTGCAACCCCCACCCGCAGCCAATCCACCCGCAACTTTAACGACGTTCCCCCCAGCCACTGGGCGATTTCCGCTATTCGCGCCACCGCTGCATCCGGCTTTCTGGTCGGCTATCCCGACGGTCGCTTCCAACCCAACCTTTCCATCCCCCGCGTGCAAGTGTTGGTGTCCCTCGCCAACGGGTTGCAATACGCCCCATCTCAAGCGGCGGACGTGACGTTAAATCGAGCGTTTGATGATGTTAATGAGATTCCTGACTATGCCAAGTCAGCGATCGCCGCTGCCACAGAAACCGGACTGGTGGCGAACCCCGAAACCCCGCGATCGCTCCATCCCAACCGCCTCGCCAGTCGCGCTGAGGTGTCGGCTTTTTTATGTCGGGCGATCGCGCCTGCGACCATCGAACCGCAATACGTCACCACGGTTTCCGTCCCCGAAATTCGCGGCGTGTGGCTGACCAATATTGACAGCGAAGTGCTGTTTTCCCGCCAAAACCTGGAGGCGGCGATGCAACGGCTGGCGCGGCTGAACTTCAATACTGTCTATCCGACCGTGTGGAATTGGGGCTATACCCTCTATCCTAGCGCTGTCGCCGAACGAGTCATCGGGCGATCGCTCGACCCGGAACCCGGTTTGCAAGGGCGAGATCTGTTAAAAGAGGCGATCGCATTTGGGAAACAATATAACTTGCGAGTGATTCCCTGGTTTGAGTTTGGCTTTATGGCACCCGAAGACTCGCAACTCGCCCAACGCCACCCGGAATGGCTGACGCAACGCCGCGATGGAACCACGGTGAAAATGGAAGGGACTCACCCGCGCGTGTGGCTGAATCCGTTTCATCCAGAGGTACAGGAATTTATCTTAGATCTAATCGTCGAAATCGTCCGGGAGTACGACGCCGACGGCATCCAATTCGACGACCACATGGGGTTACCCGTGGAATTCGGCTACGACGACTATACTGTGGCACTCTACCAACAGGAGCATGACGGCAAACAACCCCCCGTCGATCCGAGCGATCCGGAGTGGGTGCGCTGGCGAGCCGATAAAATTACTGACTTCATGGCGCGGGTGTTTGAGGCGGTCAAGCGTGAGAATCCCGATGCGTTGGTGGCGCTGTCTCCCAATCCCCAACATTTTGCTTATCCGGTGTTTTTGCAAGATTGGCACACTTGGGAGCGACGGGGGTTGGTCGAAGAAATTGTCTTGCAGGTGTATCGACGCGATCGCGCCAAGTTTGTGGAAGAATTGGAGTATGCGGAGGTGCAGGCGGCGCGGCGGCACGTTCCGGTGGCGATCGGGATTTTGGCGGGGTTGAAGGGTCGTCCGATACCGAGCGATCGCATGGAAACCCAAGTCTCTCTGGCGCGACAGCGAGGGTTTGCGGGGGTGTCGTTCTTTTTCTACGAGAGTTTGTGGCGGTGGTCGGAGGAAACGCCGGACGCACGAGAAAAGGCGATCGCGGATTGGTTCGAGTCGGAGGTTGACGCGCCGAGTTTGCAGGGTAATTGGCAGCCGCCGCAGTA
>CAYQUF010000264.1:0-4841 GCA_964420595.1 uncultured bacterium | reverse complement strand
GATGCTCGATCGCATTTGGGATGGGAACCACCCCTACACAACTGGCAGCACGTATACTAGAGTTTAAGATCTGCAACCCGCGAACTGCCCGAGTCGAACGATCGCCCCCTGAATGGTTCACATCAAGCGCCTGGAACTCAGTAACTTCAAATCCTTCGGCGGGACGACCAAAATCCCGCTGATGCCGGAGTTTACCGTGGTTTCGGGACCCAACGGATCGGGAAAATCCAACATTCTCGACGCACTGCTGTTCGCCTTGGGACTGTCGAGTTCGAAGGGGATGCGCGCCGAACGCCTTCCCGATTTGGTCAACCACAACCAAAGCAACCGCCGCTCTACCGCCGAAGCCAAGGTCACCGTCACGTTCGACCTCGAAGGCGCGAGTGCGGAGTTTTTCGAGTCGTTTCAACCCCAAGAACAGAACGGACATCAAGATAGCGAGGCGGATGAAGAGGAGGAAACCGCCGAAGACTTTTACGGAACCTCAGACCCCGAAGCGGAAACGGAGTCTAACAACGGACGCACGTACTATACCTCCAACGAGTGGAGCGTGACCCGACGGTTGCGGGTGACGAAGCAGGGAACCTATACCTCCACCTATTACAGCAATGGGATTCCCTGTACGCTGACGGAGTTGCACGAACGCCTCAGCAAGCTGCGGATTTACCCGGAAGGCTACAACGTGGTGTTGCAGGGGGACGTGACCAATATTATCTCGATGAACGGTCGCGAGCGGCGTCAGATTATCGACGAGTTGGCGGGGGTGGCGCAGTTCGATCGCAAAATCGAGCAGGCGAAGGAAAAACTCGATACGGTGAAGCAGCGGGAAGAACAGTGTCGGATTGTCGAGACGGAACTGACCGCACAGCGGGATCGGTTGGCGCGCGATCGCGATAAGGCGCAAAAATACCAGCAATTGCGCGTCGAAGCCGAACAAAAGCAACAGTGGGAGGCGGTGCTGCAATGGCGCGCGCTCCTCCAGCAACAGCAACAACTGGACGCGAAAATCGAACAAGGGGAGCGCGAGGAAGCCGACTTGCGCGATCGCCTCTCTCGTCAAAACCAAGCCATTAAGGACGCTGGCGCGGAATTAGATCGCCTCAACGCGCGGGTGAAGGCGTTGGGAGAAGAAGAACTGATCGCCACCCAGTCCGCTCTCAGCCAGCAAGAGGTGGAGCGCAAGCAACTGCAACAGCAACAACAGGATCTCGATCGCAGCATTGCCGAAACCAGCAAGTCTATAGCACAAAAGGAAGAAGCAGTCAATCGCGATCGCCAAGAATTAGACCGACTCGTCGCCAGCCAGCAGCAGCTCGAACAGCAAGACCTCGCCCGCCTCAAAGCCGCCCGAGACGAGGCACAGCAGGAGTTAGACCAAAGTCGGGAAGCCGCCAGCGCCATCGCCGCCAACGCCGAAGCCTGGGTGCAGCATCAAACCGAATTGCACCGTCAAATCGATACCCTGCGCCAAACCCTCGACCCGCAACGCGCCCAACGCGCCCAATTGCAAGAGCGGGTGTCGCAACTCGAAGGTCAAATCCTGCGGGCGCAATCCCTACACGCTCTGGACGAGGAAATTGCCAACAAGCGATCGCGACACTCGCAATTGGCGCAGGAAGAACAAACCACCGCCGAACGCATCGAAACCCTTACCCGCGCCGCCTTAGACGCCGAGCAAGAACGACAGCTCACCCAAGAAACCCACGATCGCCTGTTGCAAGAGCAGCGGGACAAACAGCGCCAACTCGACAAGCTCGAAGCGCAAGCTCAAGCCTTGCAGGAGACGACGGGAACTTACGCTACCAAAACCGTCCTCCAATCCGGGTTGACGGGCGTTTGCGGCTTGGTAGCGCAGTTGGGGCGCGTGGAACCCGACTATCAAACCGCTCTGGAAACGGCAGCCGGGGGGCGTTTGGGGCATTTGGTGGTCGAAGACGATACCGTGGCGTCGGCGGGAATTCGCCTGCTGAAAGAAAAACGTGCCGGACGCGCCACCTTTCTCCCGCTCAATAAAATTCGCCCGCCCCGATTTTCCCCCAACCCGCGCCTATCGCAAGCTCGGGGATTCATCGATTACGCGGTGAATTTGATCGAGTGCGATTCGCGCTACGATCGCGTCTTCGCCTATGTGTTCGGGTCTACGGCGGTCTTCGACAACCTGGAAAACGCCAGGGCGCATATCGGCGAGGTTCGCATGGTTACCCTCGACGGCGACTTGCTCGAATCCAGCGGCGCGATGACCGGCGGTGTCAGCAAGCGATCGCAAACGCTGCATTTCGGAACGGCGGAATCCGGGGAATCGACGGAGGTGCTGGAATTGCGCCAGCGGTTGCACGACATCGAACAAACTCTGGCGCACTGTCAAGAATCGATCGCCCGTCAGTCCCAAGCGGCGAAACAGAAAGCCGACGAACTCACCGAGGTGCGGGGTCGCCATCGCGAACTCCAGCTCAAAGGGGAGCAATTGCAATCGGAGATCGAGCAACTGACCCGCCAGCAGGAACAAGTGCGATCGCAGCTCGCGCAAGACACCCGCGAACTGGCGACCGCTCAAGCGCGATTGCTCGAAATCGAAACCGAAATCCCCAAAAACGAGACGCAATTGCAACAGGTCCAGCAAGAGCTGGCAAAGTTAGAAGAATCTCACGCTCACAGCGAATGGCAGCAAATGCAAGCTCGGGTGCGCGATCGCGAGTCGCAATTGCAGCAACGAGAAGCCGCCGTCCGCGATGCCGAGACGACCCTGCAACAGTTGCAAAACCAGCAACAGCGCTTGCACGAGAAAATCGAACAGGCGATCGCCCAGATTGAAGCCAACCGCCAACAAGTGAGTCAGTGGCGCGAACGCCTCGAACAAGTCAAAGCCAATCTTAGCGAAATCGACAATAAGATTGCCGCAACCCAAGCCGAACTCGCCAAACTCGAAGAAAAACTCGGCGAAGAAAAACAAGAACGCGATCGCGCCGAACACCACCTGCGGGAACTGCGACTGGCGCGGGAACGGCTGGAATGGCAATTGCAAAAATTGCAAGACACCCAGAAAGGACGCCGCGAGCAACGGGTCGAACTCGCCGAACGAGTCCAAGCGCACCACAACGAACTCCCCGACCCCCTCCCCGAAATTCCCGCCGACACCAAATTGGAACCGCTCCAACAAGAATTGCGATCGCTGCAAAAGCGGATTCAAGCCATGGAACCCGTGAATATGCTGGCGTTGGAAGAATACGACAAAACCCAAGCCCGCCTGCAAGAACTCTCGGAAAAATTATCCACCCTCGAAGGCGAACGCACCGAGCTTTTGTTAAGAATTGAAAACTTTACCACCCTGCGACTGCGCGCCTTCCAAGAAGCCTTCGACGCCGTGGATCTCAACTTTTGCCAAATCTTCGCCCAACTCTCCGAAGGCGACGGTCACCTGCAACTCGACGACCCCAACGACCCCATGGGAAGCGGACTCAACCTGGTGGCGCACCCGAAAGGCAAACCCGTGCAGCGTTTGGCATCCATGTCCGGGGGAGAAAAATCCCTCACCGCCCTCAGCTTCATTTTCGCCCTCCAGCGCTATCGTCCCTCGCCGTTTTACGCCTTCGACGAAGTTGATATGTTCTTAGACGGGGCAAACGTAGAACGATTAGCTAAAATGATCGTACAACAAGCCCAACAGGCTCAATTTATCGTTGTCAGCCTGCGGCGACCGACGATCGAGTCTGCCGAGCGAACCATCGGCGTGACTCAAGCGAGAGGCGCTCATACCCAAGTTTTGGGACTTCAGTTACAGTCCCGACGTGCCTCGTTATGATTTGATTAATATATCGATCGGGATTCGAAATCGGGATTCGACAAAGTAATGACATCTGAACAAATTCGCCAACGCTCCGATCTACTCGGAACACAAGTGATTACCCGCAGCAACGGCAAACGCTTGGGGGTAGTCAGTCAGCTATGGGTAGACATCGACCGACGCGAAGTTGTGGCGCTCGGACTCAGAGAAAACATTCTCTCCCTCGCCAGCGTGCCTCAATTCATGCGTTTGGATCGGATTTGTCAAATTGGCGACGTGATCCTCGTCGATGACGAGAGCGTGCTGGAAGACGATATCGATGTCGAAGCGTACAACAGCCTCATCAACAGCGAAGTCATCACCGAAACGGGCGAATTGCTCGGTCGGGTGCGGGGTTTCCAGTTTAACGTTGAAACGGGCGAAGTCTCTTCCATTATCGTCGCCTCGTTCGGACTGCCGCAAATTCCAGATCGGCTGATCAGCACCTACGAATTGCCCATTGACGAAGTGGTCAGCAGCGGACCCAACCGCCTGATCGTGTTTGAAGGGGCACAAGACCGCTTGGCGCAGATCACCGTGGGACTGCTCGAACAAATCGGTTTGGGAACGCCACCGTGGGAGCGAGAAGAAGAAGAAGAAATCTATTCCCCCACCGCACGACCAGAAAACCAGCTCGGAACCGGAAGCCGCGTCCGCTCTGCTCCCGAACCCCAACCCTATCGCGAGCCGGAAGCGGTGGCTGAGGAAGCCTGGGATGAGGACGAGTGGACCGAACCCCAACCCGCTTACTACGAACCTGCCGAACCGGTGTATTACGAGGAGCAAGAGGCGGATAACTGGAGCGACGTGGAAGCCGAACCCTACGCCGAACCCGAGTATGAGGAAGAATACGAAGACATCGAAGCCGATGCTTGGGCGGATGAAGAGGACCGGCGCACCTACACGCCGCCGAAGGTGAATATTCCCGAGAAGACTAAAATGCCCGAATACGAGGAAGAACCGGGCTTTTAACTAATGAGGGGTTCACCGGAGCTATAAGTCCCGCGCTCTACCTGAAAGG
>CAYQUF010000263.1:0-4854 GCA_964420595.1 uncultured bacterium | reverse complement strand
CGGGTAAGGGGGAGGGATCTTGACGATTGCCCCCAAACCACTTAAACAGTCCCCCCTGTCGTGGTGGAGACTGCGAGGTGCAGTGTTTTCGGCATCCGTGACAGTTCATCAATCTCTCCGTAGCTTAATTTTCATTGTAGGACAGTCGAGCATTGTTAGGAATAATTGTTAATAATTTTTTTGAAATCGCCCCCTAACACGCCGACGGGCGATCGTCTGTCCCTCTAGAACAGAGTATTCCCTAACATCGCCGTGAATTGCAGCGCTGGTAAATTTCCTTTACTCCAATTTTACCCGAAGGGGGACCCTTTGCGTTAGTAAAAAATTTTGGCAAAAACGAGCGACAGCAGACATAACGGTTGGTAGCAGCCAAATGGACTCGATTCGATTATATAGTCATTCGGTCATTAATAGGCAGGGGGGAAGGGTTTGGCAAGTGAATCGCGATGGGGTTGCTGTTCCCACGACATGGATCGAAGGGTTTGGAGACTAAACCCCTACATTACCAAAAAAAGACTCCACCGCAGCGGGTGGAGTGGTGGGGAGAAACGCTAAACGCTAACGACAAAACTTAGGCGCAACCGGTGCCGTTTCCGTGACAGCTACCTTTGCTGACCCCCTGCTTGCGGGTCTTAAACTGGCTGGGGTCGCCCCCCTGATAGATGGTTTGCAGTCCCATCTCGATAAATCCGTTCATCTCGACTGGGAGGACGCCCGCTTGAGTCAACACTTGACGCGGCGTGCTGCCAATTCCGCTGGTTAAAATCGCCCGACAGTCTTTCAATAGATCCACTAATGCCCGCCAGCGTGCCATTCCGTCTCCTCGTTCGGGTGCGGGTCGCTCGTCTACCATTTTGAATCCGTCGGAGGACAGTCCCCAAATTTGGAAGCGGGGAGCTTCGCCGAGGTGCTGGTTGACTAAAATGCCTTCAAATGTTGCTACGGCAACGTAAGGACGGTCTAAGGCAGTCGGTGGCGGTAGTGAGGAACAGGCTGACAGACAACCGCTAAATTCCTCGGAGCGATCGTCGCCCAGTAAGCCCACCGCATCGGCTCGACAGCGAGTGCAGTGCATCATTTGGGGCAGGTATTCCCCGGTTTGGCGGCGCAATGCCATCATTTCGGCGGGGGTAGGTTCGGGCAGATCTTCAAATGGCGTCTC
This sequence comes from uncultured bacterium, assembly GCA_964420595.1. Lineage (GTDB taxonomy): Bacteria > Cyanobacteriota > Cyanobacteriia > Cyanobacteriales > Geitlerinemataceae > CAYQUF01. The sequence goes on along the minus strand of CAYQUF010000263.1, from coordinate 3,692 downwards.
TGGCGTGGGATACATGGGCATACAGTTGTGTAAGTCCACGCCTAACTCTGCCATGGTTTTGGAAATTTCAACCACGTGATGGTCGTTGACGCCAGGAATGACAATGGTATTGACTTTAACCACGACGCCAGCGGCTTTTAAGCCTTTAATCGCCGCTAATTGCCTCTCGAGTAATAATTCGGCTCCCTGACGCTTGCGGTGGACGATTTTGCCGTCTCGCACCCAGCGATAGACGTTTTGGGTGATGTCGGGGTCGAGACCGTTGACGGTGACGGTGACGTGAGAGACGCCAATTTCGGCGATTTCGGCGATGTATTCCGGACGCAATCCCAAGCCGTTGGTCGCCAAACACAGGATTAGGTCTGGAAAACGCTCCCGCAGCAGGCGCATGGTTTCGAGGGTTTCGGCGGGGTTGGCAAAGGGATCCCCCGGTCCGGCGATGCCGGCGACGCTAATTCTCGGTTCCTTTTCGAGAATCTTTTCCATGTATGCCACTGCCTGATGGGGCGCGAGGACAGAACTGGTAACACCGGGGCGGCTCTCGTTGACGCAGTCGTACTTTCGATTGCAAAAGTTGCATTGAATGTTGCACTTTGGGGCGACGGGTAAGTGAACGCGCCCAAATTTACCTTTGACTTTGGCATTAAAACAAGGATGGTGTTCGTAATCGATCAGTTGGGAAGTCATGGCTGGTTCCTCGGGGGTGGGTTTACAAGTAGCCGTATCCGACGGGGGAATCGACCTGTTTCTTCTCGATGACGGCGTTGACAATGCGATCGAATAGGGTTTGGGTGCCGCGATAGCCGATGTGAAGGGTTCGCTGTCCCCCAAAGCGATCGTGGATGGGGAAGCCAACGCGAATCAGGGGAATTTCGAGTTTGCGGGCGAGGGAATACCCTTTACTGTGTCCGACGATGATATCGATACCGAGGTTTTCGGCTTCTTCGGCAATTTGATAGAAATCGACGTTTTCTCGAATCAGGGGAGGTTCGGGTAAGATGCCGTCAGTGACTTCGGCGATCGCCTCTTGTAAGTGACCGCTAGCACCCCCGGTGGCGCAGAGGACGGGACGGATACCGATTTCGGCGAGGAATGAGGTGACGCCGACGATCAGGTCTTCTTCGCCGTAAACTAAGGCGCGTTTGCCAAAGATATACTTGTGACCGTCTACGTAAGCATCGACCAGGCGTCCTCGTTCTTGCTGGTACTTGCGCGGCGTGGGGCGATCGCTGATTTGTTCGAGGGTTTCAAACCAGCGATCGCTTTCTCGGATGCCAATGGGGGTGCCGATCGCATGTAAGGGAACGCGATAGCGATCGGCAAGTAATTTTCCAGCGCGATCGGGCGATCGCGACAGGGTGCGACCCCATTCTACCGTGGCTTGCGACGCTCCCATGCTGCGGATATCGTTAATGCAAGTTCCGCCATCGGGAATCTTGTCATAATCCAACTGAGCCGGAGCGTCGAGGGTTTCGGAAATATCGGGCAAAACGATGCTCGCCAGCTCGAAATCTGCCAGAATTTCCTTTAAGTGACGCAAGTCTCCCGGTGACACTAATCCCGGCAAAAGATTCACCGGTTGCGCCGTCCATTCCGAACTTGGCTCGCTGGTGGCAAGTTGAGCAATAGTAGCGCGAACAGCGGCGTGGAATCCTTCCATGTGGGTGCCGCTATAACTCGGCGTTGCCACATTCACGATCGCGGGGAGTTTTGCACTGCCACCGCGCGTTTCTCGGATGAATTCCCACAGGATATTGGCAACGTCATCGCCAATGGTTTCGGTCAAGCAAGTGGTGGCAATTCCAATAATATCTGGTTCGTATTTGGACATGACATTTTTAATGCCCTGTTTCAGATTTGCCGCACCACCATAAACCGCGTGTTTTTCGCCCAAAGACGAAGACGCAATATCGATGGGTTCGCGGAAGTGGGAAATAATATAGCGCCGCATATACGTCGCGCAACCTTGGGAGCCGTGTAGAAACGGAACGCATCCTTCAATCCCGCGAAATGCCAAACACGCGCCGAGGGGTTTGCACAACTTGCACGCATTGGTTGTGGAAACGTAAGACTCTGTCTTCTGTTTGAAACTAGCTGGTGTCGTCATGGTAATCCTAGGAATAGGTTCGTAGTAAACGCTTTAGCGTTTATTATCTAGGGATGGGGAGATGTGGAAATAGGGTGGGATGTAAGGGCGGTTCGCGAACCGCCCCTACGAGAGGTTTGGTTCTTGGTACAATTCAGACATTCAATCATTTCCCCAAATTCCGTCTCGGAACGAATTGCCAGACCGGACTCATCACCGTCGAATGGACTTCCTTAGCGAAATTGAGCATTCCGATAAACCCTTCTAAGGCTTCCTTGCGTTCGTGATTGTGATCGCAAAAACCCAGACCTAACTTATAGGCGATCGGTCGCTCTTTCACGCCACCGACAAAGATATCGACATCCTTCTCTTTCAAAAAACTCGATAACTCTAACGGATTAGAATCATCGACGATAATCGTGCCGTCGTCGGTAATTTCATTCAACTCTTGATAGTCTTCCTTCGTTCCGGTTTGCGAGCCGACCATGACCACTTTCATGTCCAACAGTCGAAACGCCTTCACCAGCGAAAACGCCTTAAACGCACCGCCGACATAAATTGCCGCTCTCTTCCCTTGCAAATCCTTTCGATATGCTTGCAATTGGGGATATAGGACTTTCAATTCATCTCGAACCAACTGTTGGGCGCGTTCTAAAATCGTCGGGTCGTCGTCAAAAAATCGAGCGACCTTATACAGCGATTCCGCCATATCGTCCACGCCGAAATAAGACACGCGCAAGAACGGGGTTTCGTATTTTTCTCGCATCTGACGCGCCAAATCCATCGTCGCGCCAGAACACTGCACCACGTTGAGCGCCGCACCGTGCGATCGCGCGATGTCTGCTACCCGACCGTCCCCAGTAATATTGGCAACTACCTCAACACCCATGCGCTCGAAATAATCGCGAATAATCCAAATTTCGCCCGCCAGGTTGAAGTCGCCTAAAATGTTAATACTGTGGGGAGAAATGCCAGTGGTATCGCCAGTTCCCACCAACTCAAACATGGCATTGCAAGCGGCATTGTATCCGGCGCGTTTGTTACCCCGAAATCCTTCCGACATCACCGGAATCACGGGAATTCCTTTTTCGCGAGAAACCCGCTTGCAAACTGCCTTGAGATCGTCGCCGATAATGCCGACAATGCAGGTGGAATAGACAAACGCGGCGTTGGGGTGGTGGCGGTCGATCAACTCACTCACGGCGCGATAGAGCTTGCGTTCGCCACCGAAAATCACGTCTCGCTCTTGCAAGTCCGTCGAAAAACTGAGGCGGTGCAATTCCGGTCCCGAAGACAGCGCGCCGCGAATGTCCCAAGTATAGACGGCGCAACCGATCGGTCCGTGAACCAAGTGTAAAGCATCGGCGATGGGATAGAGGACGACGCGAGAGCCGCAGAAAACGCAGGCTCGCTGGCTGACCGCACCAGCCAGACTTTCTTTGTTGCATTCGAGGTCGAACGGTTGCGTCCCTTTTCGGTGAATCTGATGCTCTCGTTCTTCAAAAATTAAGGGTTCCATCGGTGTTGCAAATCGTTAGCGTTCGGAAAATCAGCGTTCGGAAAATCGGTGAGGGTAGCGAGCGCCGTAACCCCCGCTACCCGGTTA
>CAYQUF010000262.1:3626-4878 GCA_964420595.1 uncultured bacterium | reverse complement strand
ATTTGTTGGGTAGGAAGCTGCTATTGTAATCTTTGATTCAATAGCGGTAGTTCACCATTAATGACCCGATGCCAGGGAATCTCTAACGAGCCAACATCCAAGCGATAGAGCGCATATCCCACCAACCGCGCCCTCCCGTAAAGATTCGCCAATTCTGCTACCTGTCCGTAGGTGGCTACTCGACCTTCGGGAATTTGGCGCACGACCTCGTAAATCGCCGCGTCAGCTGACTCCTGCATGACCTACAGCGACGCCTTACCACGATTTCGCTTTTCCAAATACTGCTGGTGTTCCTCGTTTGCCAAATAGTAGTCCGAAGCGGGATTAATTTCGGTCACGATGGGTTTGTCGTAACGACCCAATTGTTGCAATCGCAGTTTCGATCGCCTCGCTACCGTTTCTTGTTCGGGAGTGTGATAAAAAATTGCCGAGCGATACTGTTCGCCGCGATCTGCCCCTTGACGATTGAGGCTGGTGGGGTCGTGAATTTCCCAAAATATCGCTAACAAGGCTTCATAGGATACCTGCTGCGGATTGTATTGTACCTGTACCACCTCAGCATGACCCGTAATCCGAGCGCAGACATCGAGATACGAGGGGTTGGGGAAATGTCCGCCCATGTAACCGACCGAGGTATCGATGACCCCTTCCACGCGGCGAAAGGCAGCTTCGACGCCCCAAAAACACCCGGCGGCAAAGGTTGCGGTTTCGGCGATCGCTGGATAATCTGAATGAGCCATACCGGTACGTTCGCTGTTGTCCCGACTCTTTAACCTACCTTAACATAGGGATTTACACGGTTGCAGAGCGTGGAAGGGAGAGCCATGAGCAACAAACAAATGCAAAATATCCAACAGCAACGGGATGCCAGAATCGGTGCAGTCGTGCGTCAAATTGTCGAGGCGGAGTGGCGGCGAGTATTGCGAGAGTTGGATGCGTTGGACGTAGATTCGGGAAACGTGGCACAAGCGGCGCAGTTGGTGGGTCAGTATCGGGTGTTAAATCGGATTATGGCGGCTTTGTCGGAAGGGAGTCTGGGTTCGGATTACGAAATTGAGTCCCAGTGGCGATGTAAGTTGGTCGAGCGGGTGGTGGAAGCGTTCGATCTCGATGCTGCACCGCCAACGCCACCAGTTCGCTATCGGGGATTGGCGTATCAGATTGCCGAAGCAACGGGATTGGAAGTCATTGAGGAGTAAACGCTAGGCTGGGTTGCCTCGGTCGAAATTTTAAAGCGCGATCGCCCTTAGAG
>CAYQUF010000262.1:0-3526 GCA_964420595.1 uncultured bacterium | reverse complement strand
CAATTAATTGCCGAACCAATTGCGTTGGAGCAATGGCAGGACAATAAAAACCAAACCTCTCTCATTGGTGCGGTTACCACTGGGAAAATTTGGGAATTTGCCCGATTGAATCGGGACGAACGACAAATCGAACAAGGCTTAGAGAGCTATCGCGTCCCAGAAGACATTGACACTGTAATGCGAATTTTAGTTCGAGCCTTATCTCAACCGTCGCGACATCCAGCGTAGGCAAGTTTCTGCAAGCAAGACTAGAAGGGCGAACTACCCGACGTTGCCATTTCAATCGGCTGAGCTTCGAGATTGAGAATTACGGCATCGCAAACGGCACGATAAGATATGAGACTGTCGTCTCTGTAAGGATAGAATCGATGAGCGATCGCGCTAGGGTCACCGTTCCCGCGACTACTGCCAATCTCGGACCGGGGTTCGACTGTTTGGGAGCGGCGCTAACGCTCTACAATCGATTCGAGTTCGTGCGGTTGGCGGGAGAGTCGGCATCGCCGCAAATTGCCGTGCGGGGGACGGAAGCCGATCGCGTGGCAGCCGATGAGAGCAATCTCGCCTATCAAGCCTTTTGCCGAGTTTACGAGCATTTGCAGCAAACGCCACCGCCGGTTCGCATGGAAATCGAGCTGGACGTTCCCCTGGCTCGGGGGTTGGGAAGTTCGGCGACCGGGATTGTCGGCGGGTTGCTGGCGGCGAATGGGTTGGAAGACCAGCCGTTGAGCGAGGCGGAATTAATGCAATTGGCGATCGCGATTGAAGGTCATCCCGATAACGTGGTGCCCGCACTGCTCGGAGGCTGTCGCTTGGCGGTTTCGGACGGGGACGACTGGCAAATTTGCGAGATTCCCTGGCACGAAACCTTGGTTCCGGTGGTGGCAATTCCCAATTTCGAGCTATCGACCGCCGAAGCCAGACAAGTGCTGCCCGATCGCTATTCTCGGGCGGATGCGATTTATAATGCAGCGCATTTGGGACTGTTGTTGCGGGGTCTGGAAACGGGGAATTGGGACTGGATTGGCGTCGGAATGGGCGATCGCGTTCACCAACCCTATCGCGGCTCCCTGATTGCAGGATACGAGGCGGTTCGAGCAGCGGCGTTAAACGCGGGTGCCTCTGGGGTGGCGATTAGCGGTGCGGGACCGACCCTATTGGCGCTAACCTTAAAGGAGCGATCGCAGGACGTGGCAATTGCCATGGCAACGGCTTGGCAGCAAGCGGGAACGATTCCCCAAGTCAAGGCGCTGCAAATCGAGCCGCGCGGTGCATTTTTAAGTTAACGATCGTTGTTTTTTCTATGACGTTAGAAGTCGAAATTCAAGAAATTCAAACTCAAATTCAAGCCCTCCAAACCGAACGAGAGGCGATCGCGGTGCCGACAGTACGGATCGAGGATCGCTCGCCCCAAGCCATCGCCGAAGCGTATCGATCGCAAGCGCAAGCCGAATCGCAGGTTTGGGCGCAATTAAAGGGCATTGAAAACGCGATCGCGGCACTGAACGCTCAATTAAAGCGCAAGCAGGCACAGTTGCAGCAGAAACGCCAGCAAACCCCCATGGAGCAACAGGTTGAGGAGGCTCGCGAACAGGCAAAGGCACGCGCCGATCGCATTAATCAATTGGCAGAAGAATTAGGGGCAGAAGTAAAAGCGCTCAAGGCGATCGCCGATGACATTGCACCGATGTATTGGCGAGTGTATTGCAAGCCCTTTATCAATGGATTTAGCCGTCTTTCCGTCCCCCACGTCACCACGAGCAATCCAGTGTGGAAAATCTTCAATCGCGGTTTGTAACCTCGCAGAAACTTTCGGGGAACCTTGCCAGTCTTACTATCGAAGTTGAGTTGTCATCGTTAACTTTATGTTTGACAACAGATTGAAATTGCAGCCGCGTTGGTGGGGAATTTTAGTCGGGTTGGGAATTAGCGCGATCGCCCTCTCGCCGCAATCGATTCGCGCGCAATCGTCCGAGTTAGTTCCCAGTACCGAACCCCTAGAAGTCAAACTCTTGCAAGAAGGCACGTCGATTCCCGAAAACGTCGTGACTGAAACCACCATTTCTCAAACCGATTTAACCGTTCCCAGTTTGTGGTGGACTGACGAACAGTTCGGCGATAAATTACTCGATCGCTGGCTGGCGTATACCGATAAAAAACGGATCGACTTGGTGGTCAACCGCCAAATTTGGAGCTTGATGGACTATTTCGATCGCTACGCTTTTCTCAACCACATTGGAGCGACCGCAAGAGATTTCGAGTACGACGTGCGCGTGTTCAATCGCGAAACCCCAGAAGCACCCCTAGCGGCTTACACGTGCAGTTACGATAACGCGCCACTTCAATGTCGCATTTGGTTTGGGATTAGCGAACCGTCGGGATTTCGAGGAACGCGAGATACGATCTTTTAATTAATCCACAATCGAGAACGAATTTAAAAAGGCTTGCAAGTCCTGCGTGGCGCGATCGTAGGTACTGGCTTTGCGCTCCAATTCAGTTTGACTAATTTCTCCATCTTCAAACTGTTTTCTGGCTAACTCGTATTCGAGTTTTTTAATGGTATAATTTTGATACCACAGCGTTCCCTCGATTGCCCCCATCCAGTTGTGAAAGCCGAGGTTTTGCGTTTCCCAGTCAGTATTTTCAACCGTCGCGATCGCCCCTTCCCCCAATGCCGTTTTACTGGTATCTGTAAGCTGCCGAAAGCTGTCTAACGCTGCCGAAACTTGCTCCACTCGCGTCATAGAATTGTCCAGCGAAAATCGTTGGTGTTGCGTTTCCGACAGCGGTTCGTCGGGATGAACGGGTTCGGCGACAGGAAGTTGGCTGGTATTTAATTCGATCGCGGGATTGTTCGCTGGTGTCGATGAAGTCGCCGACGATTCTGACTTCGACCAATAAATTCCCGCCGCTGCAACGGGAGCCAGAATAATCGCTCCCGCAAGTGCCAATAGTCCTCGATTCAGTTTCACGGTCAGATCTCCCCCGATTGTACGTCTATCTCTAGATACGGTCGCGATCGGGGCATTTCCGCGAATTTCGATCGGATGAGGTTTAGCACTAATCCCGCAAGTTCGCCTGTGCCTCGCTATCGGTGAGATAGCCGATTAACATGGGACTAATCGTGCCGAGAAACGTTACAAAAATAATAATCACCCACGTCCAAATCGGATTAACCGCTTCGGGAATCACGTAATTGTAATTTCCGACCAAAGAAGTGGCAAAATCGAAAGGGATACACGCCACCCACGGTCCGAGCAACACCCAGGTTCGCTCCCGCCAAATACTGCTGGTGCTGATATTAAATCCCAGCACGATTGCCGTTCCCGCGATGGCAATGCCGTAGTTTGCCCAATTTTGACCGCCCACTTGACCGCCGAGGATTTCTAAAATCCCCAAAAAGCTGGTAACGGCGTCCCAAATCATGCCGATACTGAAAGTAAAAATTAATAATCCGTTCAAGCGATCGCCTCCAATGACTCCGTGACGATGGTACTATCTCCCGTGGGAATATGGGAGTAGAAGCGGG
>CAYQUF010000261.1:0-4899 GCA_964420595.1 uncultured bacterium | reverse complement strand
TAAAAAATGAGAATTACCCTACAAATTTTCTCGATTCTGGTCTTAATCGCCATGCTAACATTCACCTTCATGTTAGGATGGCGCGGGATGCCAACCGAAATGGGATTAACGATCGCCTCTGGAGCGATCGCGGCATTATTCCTCAACCTCGACAAACTCATCCCCGCCAAGCCTCAAAGGATCGAAATTAAAAGCGATCGCGACATTCGAGAATCTGCCATCCAACTGGTCGAATCGATCCTAGATACCCTGCAAACTCAATCGCCAGACACCGATCCGAACGCAATTCTCGAAACCAAACAAAAAGCGATCGTCCACTTGCAACAACTCAACCTCAACCCCGAGCAAATCCAAGCCATTCGCGATCGCTTCGATCGCCTCATCCCAGACGAAAATAGAGAATAGGGGCAATGCGCTAGCATCACCCCCGCTATCCCTAAGTCGTATATTCGGCATTAATGCGAACGTAATCGTAACTGAGGTCGCATCCCCACGCCACGCCAGATCCGGGACCATCGCCGATTTTAACCGAAATTTCGACCGTATCGTCCTTCAAATACGCGCCATCGGCAGCCTGTTTCAAGTAATTGCTCGCCGCTGGGCGATCGAACGGGAGCGGCTGACCGTTCTCCATCAACACGAACTCCCCGAGGCAAATTTGCAAGCGATCCTGCTCGAACAGCACTCCCGCGCGACCCGCCGCACCCGCAATCCGTCCCCAGTTGGGATCGCGACCGAACACGGCAGATTTGACCAGGGAAGATCCCGCGATCGTGCGTGCGATCTTGCGAGCCGCCGCCTCATTTTGCGCCCCCGTCACGCTCACTTCAATCAGGCAAGTTGCCCCTTCGCCATCCCGGGCGATCGCCTTAGCCAAATGCTGGCACGCCGCCGTCAGCATCGCTTCTAACTTCTCGGCATCTCGTCCCATTTCCGTAATCGCCGCCGTGCGAGATTGACCGTTCGCCAAGGCAATCACGGTATCGTTGGTACTGGTATCGCCGTCTACGGTAACTTGGTTGAAACTGCGATCGACCGCTCGCTTGAGCATTTGCTGCCACAGGGGAGACGACACCGCCGCATCGCAGGTAAGAAACGCCAGCATCGTCGCCATATTGGGGTGAATCATCCCCGACCCTTTCGCCATTCCGCCAATTCGCACGGTGCGATCGCCAAATTTAGTTTCCAGGGCGATCGATTTCGACACCAAATCCGTGGTCAGAATTGCCTTCGCCGCCGCATCGCCGCCCTCGGGAGACGCCGCCGCCACTGCTTTGGGAATTCCATCCCGCATGGCATCCATTTTAATCCGCTGACCGATGACACCGGTCGAAGCGAGCAACACTGCATCCGGCGAAATTCGCAGGGTTTCGGCGACCAACTGAGCGCTTTCGAGGGCATCTTCCCATCCCTGTCTTCCCGTCGCCGCATTGGCTTGACCGGCGTTGCACAAGATGGCGCGAGCGCTGGCTTTGGCTTGCAATCGTTGCTTGCAATAGTCCACGCAGGCGGCGCGAACTTGCGACTGGGTAAAGACGCCAGCGGCGATCGCGTCGTTTTCTGAGAGAATCACGGCTAAATCCGCCACGCCAGACGGTTTCAATCCGGCGGTAATTCCCGCTGCTAAATAACCCCGAGGCGCACTCACGCCCCCTGAAATTTCTTGCCAGTCCGACACTGGTGGTTTTCCCCCTTCTCGTGCTTTGAGAGGCGATTATATCAGGGGGAGTGGGGGATGAGGAGATGGGGAGATGAGGGGATGAGGAGATTTTACAAGGCAACACTTGGAGTGAGTAGCAATCCCCGTCACAACAAAATGGAAGCTAGAGCTGACCCAGTTTCTCCCTATCCCCCTATCCCCCTATCCACAAAAAAAAGGGAGGGCCACTGAACGCGACTCTCCCTGCCATCAGGGTGCATCTTATAACACAGGATAACAGATTAGGGGTGAGGGGTCAAACCCCCTATTAGTATTTTCGTAATGAATCTTAATCGAGTTCGGCAGGATTACCCCTTCAACTTGCGACCGAGCAACTGATTCGTCAATTTCGGATCGGCGCGTCCGCTAGTCTGCTTCATCACCTGACCCACAAAGAACCCTTGCAGCTTCTTCTTGCCATTGCGGAACTGTTCCACCTTGTCGGGATTGGCGGCGAGTAACTCGTCGATAATTTTTTCGAGTTCTCCCGTATCCGAAATTTGGGTCATGCCCTTGCTTTCGACCAATTCCTTCGCCGATCCGCCCTGTTCGAGCAATTCCGGCAGAATTTCCTTGGCGATCTTGCTGCTGATGGTACTCGCTTCGATCAAGCCGATCAGCTCGGCGAGAATCTCGGGTTTGAGGGCAATTTCGGTAACGGCAAGCTTATTTTCCTTCAAATACGCCGTGATATCGCCCATAATCCAGTTGGCGGCTTGCTTGGCGGGTGCCTTAGCAGCCACCGTCGCCTCGAAATATTCCGCCACGGCGCGATCGTCGGTCATCACCCGCGCGTCGTACGCCGACAGACCGAACTCTTCTTCGTACTTGTGCCGCTTTTGCGCCGGGAGTTCGGGAAGTTCTGCCTTCCACCGCTCCAACTGCTCGGGAGTGACTTCAATCGGTCCGAGATCCGGTTCGGGGAAATAGCGATAGTCGCTCGATCCCTCCTTGGTGCGCATGCTGATGGTGCGCTGGCTGCCTTCTTCCCACAGCCGCGTTTCTTGCACCAGGGATTCGCCAGATTCGATCGCCTCGATTTGCCGTTCGATCTCGTAATCGATCGCCCGCTGGATGGCACTAAACGAGTTCATATTCTTGATCTCGATTTTAGTGCCGAATTTCTCGGTTCCCACCGGACGCACGGAAATATTCACGTCGCAGCGCAGCGATCCTTCCTGCATATTGCCGTCGCTGATGCCGAGATAGCGCAAAATCCGGCGCAGCTCTTGGGCGTATTCGGCGGCTTCGCGACCGGAGCGAATATCCGGTTCCGAAACAATTTCGAGCAGCGGCACCCCAGCGCGGTTGTAGTCCACCAGCGAGTAACTCGACCCCGAGAGGCGATCGCTGCCGCCGTGAACCAGTTTGCCCGCGTCTTCCTCCATGTGCAAGCGGGTGATGCCGATACGCTTGCGAACCGGGTTATCCTCGTCGTCGGTCAGTTCGATTTCCAGCCAACCGTTGCGGACAATGGGCAAGTCGTATTGCGAAATTTGATAGTTTTTAGGCAAGTCCGGATAGAAATATTGCTTGCGATCGAACTTGCTGTAAGGAGCGATTTCGCCGTTGAGCGCCAACCCCGCCTTCACCGCATATTCGAGTACCTTCTCATTCAAAACCGGCAACACCCCCGGCAATCCCATGCAAATCGGATCGATGTTGGTATTGGGCGGCGCGCCAAATTGAGTCGAGGAACTCGAGAAAATCTTGGTTTCGGTACTGAGCTGACAGTGCGTTTCCAGACCGATAATCGCCTCGTACTTGGTTTTAGCCGGAGCAGCAGTGGTCATAGGCTTTCTTTTGGCAAGCTGAGTAACACTCGAGCTTCCATTGTAGCCTTCTCTGGGTTGGCGATCGATCTGGCAAAATATTCGAAGTTTCCGGGTTACCCTCGGTGGGAAGGGGGATGAGGAGATGGGAAGATCGGCAGGGAACGGGAAGACGAACCGCAGTTTGTCCGATCGCCCGCCATCCGGTCAATCCGGTCGCGCGATCGCCCCATCGTCCCAAACCGACGGCAATCGGCAATACCACTCAATTTCTGTACCATGATAAACGGGGAGAACTATGAATAACATGAACCAAGAAATCCGCGATCGCCTCGGGAATATCGACCAAATTCGCGATATCCTGTTCGGCAACCAACTGCGAGATTACGACAACCGCTTTCGCCAACTCGAATCCGAAATTGCTCAATTGCGTCGGGAGTTCGATAAAGAACTCCACAACCTGCGCGAAGACTTTTCGGGGGAGCTAAGTGCAGCGGTCAATTCGCTCGAAAAGAAATTGCAATATCTCAGCGCGGCGGCGGACGAGGAGATGGCAGACATTCGCCAGCAACTCGATACCACCGACCAGCGGCTGTCGAACAGCATTCTCGGGATTGACAAAAACACCAAAAATCAATTCCTCTCCTTGCGCGAATCCCTCTCGGAAGCACGCAACAGCCTCGATCGCGACATTCAAACCCTGCAAACTCAGATTTTTGAAGAACTCGAGAAACGCTACTCGACCCTGAGCGAGGTCAAACTGTCCCGAGACGATCTGGCTGAGTTGCTATTCGACCTGTGCATGAGAGTCAAAGGGACTAAGTTTGTCCCCGAAGAAAAAGAAGGCAGCGATAATAATCAAAATGCCGAACTGTTGTTACCCGATCGCTATGGCAACGAATAGCTCTCGGCATTAACAATCGAGCATCAGGGTCGCTCTAGACAGCCATCGGGGGCACGTATAGTTTGAGGATCGGCTTGTGAGTTTGTCGTCCAATCACCACCAACATCGCGATCGCGCTCGTTTAGAAACGAGTGAGGAGTCGAACAGCCAACTTCGAGGGTTGTTCGACCTGATGGTCGATTGGCCCCCCGAAGACTCGAGGCGATCGCCCCAAGATGCGCCTGTCACCGATCGTCGGGAGTCCCACGCCTCGGACGAAACCGGGGCAGAACCGACGGACGCAACCGACTCGACTCCTTCAGAATCCCCCGATTTGCCGACCGAGCCTCCCGCAGCCACCGACGCAGACGCGACGGAAAACCCAGACGAGGCGATTTCCTCCCCACCCCCCGTCAAACGCACCAACCTGCAACAACGACTCGACCAACTCGCCGACCGCCACGTCAATGCTCAACAGCGGCGATCGCAGCCCGGTCGCTTGCAGCGTTTGTTGCAGCAGTTTCAAGACCTCCATCCCACCGCTT
>CAYQUF010000260.1:0-4902 GCA_964420595.1 uncultured bacterium | reverse complement strand
TTGGCGCATTTGCAAGAGGCGATCGCTCGTGACTCGCATCGCCGTTCCGCCAGAGCGTAGCGTTCCCGCCCCCCCAATCACGGCATCGGCTGCGGCGACTTGTTCTTCTAAGTGGGTATAGTCGTTGGGCGAAGCGAATTTACCGAGCGATCGGGCGATATTGGAAATTTTGCCATCGGCACTCATGGCAAGGATAACGGTGGCGTGAGGTCTTTGGTGCGGCGGTGGTTTCATAGATCGATAAAGTTTTGCGAACATTTGCGCGATTGATAAATTTCCCAGGTTGGAAAAGTAGTAATATGATTTAAATTTCAATCTCGATCGAAATTGGGCGATCGCGCGGGTGCATTCCATTTAATCTCATGGCAACATCCACTTTTATCAACGAACTGCATTACGACAACACGGGAATCGATTCAGAGGAATTGATCGAAATTGCAGGGGAGGCGGGAACCGACCTGGCGGGGTGGAGTTTAGTCCTCTACAACGGCAACGGTGGCGCGAGCTATGATACCATCTCCCTCTCGGGGACGATTCCCGATCGAAGCAACGGATTCGGAACCCTCTCGTTTAACGCTCCTGGATTGCAAAATGGAGACCCCGACGGCATCGCTCTGGTTGACGATAGCAATGCGGTCGTCCAATTTCTCAGTTACGAAGGCAGTTTTACAGCAACTAACGGCGTTGCAAACGGTCAGACGAGTACCGATATCGGCATTGCCGAAGATGGCAATACCCCGGTCGGAAATTCGCTGCAACTGACGGGGACGGGAAGCGTTTTCGAGGATTTTACTTGGACCGCCGCCGTTGCAACAGCAGATGCCATTAACGACGGTCAAAACTTTGTCGCCGAATCCCTCAATTTAACCCTCACTGCCGCCACCCTGTCCGAAGCCGATGGCGTCGCGGCGATAACCGGAACCATCACCCGCACTGGAGACACCACCAATCCTCTCACGGTCGAGATAGCCAGCAGCGATTCCGGCGAACTGTCCGTCCCCGCTAGCGTCGCGATTCCCGCTAACGAGGCTTCGGTAACATTTGACCTCGACGCCATTGACGATGCCAATATCGACGGCGAACAGAGCGTCATGGTGGATATATCGGCGACGGGATTTGTGGGAGACAGTGCCACAGTTGCCGTTACCGACGACGAAGCCTCCGTTCCCCTGTCGTTGGTGTTTAACGAAATCTTATTCGACCCGCCGGATGGTGCTGCGGGAGATGCCAACGGCGACGGAACTCGCGACGGGGGCAACGACGAATTTATCGAATTGGTCAATAATAGCGATGCGCCGGTGGATCTAAGCGGTTGGGCGATCGCCGATAGCGTCGAAACTCGCCATACCTTTCCCGAGGGTACCGTCGTTCCCAGCGGAAAAGCAATTGTCGTGTTCGGTGGCGGGACTCCAACGGGGACGTTTGGCGGAAGCATCGTGCAAACTGCCAGTGCGAGCTTCGTGGGGTTGGCGTTAAACAACGATGGCGATACGATCGCCCTGTTAAATCCCGAGGATACGGAAGTCGTTAGCCTCAGCTATCCCGGAACCGTCAGCGATGCCTCGATTACCCGCAATCCCGATATCTCGGGGATGAATTTCGCCGCACACGATAGCGTGGGGAGCGGTTTGTTTTCACCGGGGACGCAAGCCGACGGGACGGAATTTGCCGCCATGCAATCTCTCGGTTTGACGGTGGTGCCAACCCAGTTTTCCGAAGCTGCGGGGAACAATGCCGCCACGGGGACGGTGACGCGATCTTCGACGGTGGGAGCGTTAACGGTCGAACTGCTCAGCAGCGATACCAGCGAGGCGACGGTTCCGGCGACGGTTACCATTCCCGACGGTGCCGATTCGATCGAGTTTGCGATCGCGTCGGTGGATGATGCCCTGGTGGATGGCGATCGCGCTGTTATCATTACCGCATCGGCAATGAATTTCACGTCGGCGACGGTCAATCTCAGCGTCACGGATAACGAGGAGGCAGAAACTCCGCCAGAGGAAGAGGACGACGAGGAGGAGGAACCCAACGATCCCGCTCCCGACCCCGCACCGCCAGACCCCGCACCGCCTGTTAACGAAGACGAAGACAGCGACCCCGCACCGCCCGACCCCGCACCGGAACGACCGGATCGTCTCGAAGGCAGCAGTGGCAACGATATCGCGATCGGCGACCATTCTGATAACGCGGTTATCGGCTATGGCGGCAGCGATGTCGTCATGGGAGGGGACGGGGACGATCGCCTCGAAGGTCGCGACGGGAGCGATCGCGTGTTGGGCAACCAAGGCAGCGATACCGTTAGCGGCGGATTTGGCAGCGACACCCTCCACGGCGGACGCGATAATGACGTTATCTTGGGGGATTCGGGGAACGACCTCCTCCACGGCGACTTCGGCAACGACACGCTAACGGGTGGAGAGGGACGCGATTGGTTTGGGTATCGAGATTTAGCCGATGGCGGCGATGTGATTACCGATTTCGACGTGCGGCGCGATCGCCTTGATGCAAACACCTTGTTAAACAATCTCGGCTATACTGGTTCCAACCCGATCGCCGACAGTTACCTTCGCGTTATCGCCCGAGATAACCATACGATCGTCGCCATCGACCCCGACGGGACGGGAGACAGCGGCGTGCAAGTGCTGGCAACGTTAGCCAACGTCCGCACCAGCGAGGTGAGTGCCGAAATCTTCGCGTTTTCAGACGAGAGCGGATCGCCCGTTCCCTCCAGCTTCAGCGGATTCGGCGATTCCCGAGGCAACGCCATCGATGGCAGTCGCGGCGACGATACGGCGATCGCCAACCGTGCCAACAACGTTATCGCGGGGAACGAGGGGGACGACGTGTTGTTGGGACTGACCGGGAGCGATCGCGTGGGGGGCGGCAGCGGCGACGACTGGGTGAGCGGCAACCAGCAAAACGACGTACTGACAGGGGATGAGGGCAACGATACCCTCTACGGCGGTCGCGACGGCGATACCCTGATGGGTGGGGACGGCGACGATGTTCTCAGCGGCGATTTTGGCGACGACTGGTTAACCGGCGATAACGGCAGCGATACCCTAATGGGCGGGATGGGGCGCGATCGCCTGATAACGGGGGAGGGCGAAGACGCGATCGCCTATGGAACCCTCGACGAGGGAGGCGATACAGTCGTCGATTTTACCCCAGGGGAGGGGGGCGATCGCCTGGACGTGCGATCGGTGTTGAACGAAATCGGCTATCGTGGCGTCCGGGCAATTGCCGATGGCTATCTCGCCCTGGTGCAAGTCGGCGCAGATACGCAGGTTCGCCTCGATGCCGACGGTGAGGGGGATTTGAATCAGTTTCAAACCCTGGTGACGCTGCTCGACGTGAATGCAGACGAGCTGACGTCTGCGAATTTTAGCGGTATCAACGACCGCTAACCTAAGCCAAGTTCTCGCTTGAGTAAGTTAACTGAAGTCGTGCCGATATAATTTTCGCAACACAGCAGTTTGGGCGGACGGATGATATCCTCCATCGACGAATCGAGTGCCGCTTTCACCGTCGAATAACTGGCGCGATCGCAGATAATCGTGTGAGAACTGCGCACCACCGCATTGAGCTTATACGCATCCCCCACCTGCGCCGTCAGCACCAACACGTCCTCGCCGCGCAAGCTGTGAACGATCACCTCCGCCGCGCGCAAAATGCCAGAACTGAGGCTGACCAGTCCCAACCGACTGTCATCGGGTAAATTGCGAATCGCGTCGATTTCGTTGGCATAATCGTAAATATCGACCGGAATCACCCGCACGGACTTCGGCGCGGCGATCTCCTCGGCTTCGCCAATAAAATAGCGACTGGTCACCACCGTCCCCGAATGCGCCTGATCCAGCGTGGCGGCTAACTCCTCCATCGGCACCAACTGTACCGGAATGCACAACGCCTGCTCCAACTCCTGCGCCATCAACTCGCCCACCCCAATATCCTGCATCGGCGCAGTCACCAACACGCGGGCGCTACAGCGCAATCGCCAGTCAATTTCTGCTAAGACTAACTCCCGTGCTTGATTGAGAGAGCATCCCTGCTTCAGCAGTTCGTCGAGGCAATTTTGTACGACCTTATAGGCTTGAGGGTAGCGATCGAGAATGGGAGACTTGAGTTGCGCCCCGCCTTCGTGACCTTGAGCGCGCACGTAAATCCCCGATCCGGCTTGCGCTTCCACCAGTCCCGTGTCTTCGAGCTGGCGGTAGACCTTGCTGATAGTATTGCGGTGCAACCCCGTCTGCATCGCCAATTGGCGGGTACTGGGCAATCGGTGACCGGGGGGAAACTGACGAGAGGCGATCGCAAAGCGGATTTGGTTGAACAGTTGAGTCGAAGCGGGAATTTCGCTATCGGTCTGGATGTGAAACTGGATCATGAATAAACCTCCAAGGCGCGGTCAGCGAGCGGGAGAGCGGATAAGAAAACAGCGATCGCTCGCAGTTTCGACGACAACGCGGGCAAGATCGAAGACTGATCGACCGCAATGCCTCAACCTTGCCGCTTTAAAATCGCGAGTGCATCCGATCTATTTTGACATTTTCAGGCAACGGGGAGAATAGGCAACGGGGAACGGAGAATAACTAGAGCGTAACTCACCCAATCCCGCAATTGTCCAGGCGATCGAACAAACTCACCAACACCTCGCCAAACTCCCACTTCTCCAGCCAAACGGCGGGAAGGTGTCCCAGCGGTGCATTGACATCAAACTGAAATTGGGACTCGCGATCGATCCAGCAGCCGCGCCACCAACCGACCCGTTCGCCAAAGCGCAGCCAAGTGCGATAATTGGCATCGGGGTCGCGACCGCCCACCTGTCGCCAAATGCGGGATGGGACGCTAAATCCGAACCGTCCCTCGCTGCAATCGCGCCACCATCGATCCAGGCGATCG
>CAYQUF010000259.1:0-4914 GCA_964420595.1 uncultured bacterium | reverse complement strand
TCGTCCTGAGTTCAAACGCAAACGCGCGAAGGAAGAAAGGGTTTGCTCGGATCCTTTCATCTCTGGGAAATTTGCCCTAAAGTTGCGATTGATTGGCGCGATAACCGGGAACCGCCAGCGTTGTGTGTAAAAATCAATAACGAACGTTGGTTAGTCTGCTCCAGACTGCCTGCGCCATCCCTCGCGCTCGGGAAACCGTGCCAACGCAAATTGCCACGACAGGTCACGAACCTAATGCTGGGACAAACACTTGGTGGGCGTTACCACGTTATCCGACACCTAGGTGGCGGTGAATTCGGTCAGACGTATCTGGCGGAAGACTTGCACTTGCCCGATAATCCAAACTGTACGGTCAAACAACTGGCGCTGCAAAGCCACGATACGTTGAGCGTGCAGTTGACCCGACGGTTGGTGGACGCACAGGCAAAGGTGCTGTACGCTTTGGGCAACCAACACGATCGCATCCCGCGACTGCTGGCGCGTTTGGAACTCAACGACACGTTCTATCTAGTCCAAGAATACGTTGAAGGCTACGATCTCAACCACGAAATCCGTCCGGGGAAACCCTTGAGCGAATCCGAGGCGATCGCGATTTTGCGCGATATCCTGGAAGTCCTCTCGTTTGTCCACCAGCGCAATGTCATTCATCAAGATATCAAACCGTCCAATTTAGTCCGTCGGAGTTGGGATGGCAAAATTGCCTTAATCGATTTTGGGGCGGTCAAGCAAATTAACGCTCGCGTGATGACGTCGCGGGGTCATACCCGTTCGATTGTAGCGGTGGGAACGCCGGGTTATATGCCCAGCGAGCAAGCCAATGGCAAACCCCGACTCAGCAGCGATATCTACGCCGCCGGAATTCTCGGCATTCAAGCTCTGACCGGGATGTCGCCGCTGGATTTGCACGAAGATCCCAAGACAGGGGAAATTAGCTGGCACCGACAAACCTCTGCCAGTCCCGGATTGATCGAAATTCTCGATACGATGGTACGCTACGACTACCGAGGGCGCTATCGATCGGCGGTGGAAGCTCTAGAGGCGATGGATCGATTGAGCGCACCGATAGCATCCGTTCTGGCACCGCAACCCGAACCCGAATCGCACGCGAGCGAAACAACTTCCGAACCGCTCCCCGAACCGGAACCCGAGCCGCCAGAGGAAAAAATGCCGTTTGAGGTCGGTGAAGTCATCGAGGGATGGGAAGACGCGCCGATGCCGGAATCTGAAGTTTCCGTCCCCCAACCCAAACCGCCGTCGGAATCGGAATTGCCAAAAAAAAAATTTGAATCTGAGGTAGAAGCGCCGCCCGAACCGGAACCCGAGGCAATCTCAGTCCCCGAGATCCCGTCTGAAGTCATCCCGGACACGTCTCCTCCCGATGCCGAAACGCTCCACCGACAGGGGATGGAATTGATGGGCGACAACCGAGCGGACGAGGCGCTGGAAATTTACGATCGCGCCGTCGAGTTATACCCTGAAAATGCAGAAACGTGGTATAATAAGGGGTTAGCGTTTTCAAAACTGTCGCAATATGCCGAAGCGATCGCCGCCTACGATTGTGCCGTCCGAATTCAACCGGATTACGCCGAAGCGTGGCACCGACGGGGCGAGGCATTGGAAGCACTGAGGCGAGACGAAGACGCCCTCGAATCCTACGATCGCGCCGCAGACTCCCAACCCCAATCGGCACCGGCGTGGTTTCGACAGGGATCGATTCTGACGCGGCTAGGGCGCTACGAGGAGGCAATTGCGGCATACGATCGCGCCTTGCAATTGTATCCCGAAGACAGCCAGGTGTGGTTGCGACGCAGCGAGGCATTGATGGCGCTAGAACGATACGAGGAAGCTATTTCAGCGTGCGATCGCGCCTTAAATCTCGACCCGCACATGGCGATGGCGTGGTATTGGCAAGGACAAGCGTGCGCCGCCCTCCAACACTACGATCGCGCCCGGATCGCCTACGCTCGCGCCGTGGAATGCCAACCCGATTGGGAACCCGTCTGGCGGGAATGGGGGGACGTACTCTTGACCCTGAAGCGATACGGCGAAGCCGTGGGTGCCTACGACCGGGCGATCGAGCTACACCCCGAGCGAGCCGAAACCTGGGTGCAGCGGGGATTGGCGCTAGTGTCGCTCTACCGCTACGAAGAAGCCTTCGCGGCTTACGATCGCGCGATCGAACTGGATGAAAATAATGCCTCAGCCCTGCTGTATCGAGGCATAGCGCTGCACGAACTAACGCGCTACCAGGAGGCAATTGCTGCCTACGATCGCGCCTTAGAACGGCAACCCGACCACGATCGCGCCTGGTATCGGCGGGGGTTGGCACTTGCAGCCTTGAAACGATACGGCGAAGCGATCGCGGCGTACGATACGGCGATTCAACTCAATCCCGAAGACGCCTCGGCACTCTATCAGCGAGGATTGGCACTCGAAGCCTTGCAGCGTTACGACGAAGCGTTGGTGTCCTACGATCCCGCCTTGCGGATTCAACCCAACGACGCCGACTTGTGGTTGCATCGCGGTATGGTTCAAATGCAATCCGATCGACTCGAAGACGCTCTCGACTGTTTCGAACGGGCGATCGAGTTAAAGCCAGATCGCGCCGAGCCTTGGACGCAACGGGGATTAGTCCTCGAAAAAATGGCACGGTATGACGAAGCCGACGCCGCCTATTTGAAAGCGACACAGAAGCAACCCGATAATTACGAAGCGTGGCTGTCTCGCGGCGGGATTTTGTCGAAGTTGAATCGTCACGTCGAGGCACTCAAATGTTTCGATCGCGCCATCGCCCTTGAGTCCGACAATACCAGAGCCTGGTACGCTCGCGGTTGCGAACTGTACAAACTGCAAGAATTCGCCGACGCCGTTCAAGCCTACGATAAAGTCCTCAAGCTGCAACCCGACCATCATTTAGCCGCCGAAAAACGCAAGCAGGCGCAAAGTCAGGTAAATTGGCTGCAGAAGTTAACGTGGTTGGGGAGTTTGGTTCGACAGCGGCGATCGGAGTGAGGTTTTGGGATAAGGAGATAGGGATTTGGTTTCCAACCCCTTTGTCTCATCGGGTTTTTGTTCAAACGCTTGCCTCTTTTGGAATAATGCGATAATGAGATTGCAGATTCTCCATTCTCCGATCGCTCCCTTCCCTTAACCCATGTCCGAAACCCCAACGCCAACCGACCGCCCCGAAACCCCCTCCGCTGAGGCGAAACGGCGAGAGAGAGAAGCCTTACGCGCCCGTCGGGAGCAACGGCAATCCCTGTCGTTTATTGCCAGATGGTTCGATCGCGCGATTGATGTTATTGGAGAAGCGATCGCCCAAGTGTCGGGCGCTTCCGAAGATTACAACAAAGGCAAGCGACTGGCAGAATGGGGCAAATACGAACAAGCGATCGCCTGCTTCGACAAGGCAATTCAAACCAAACCCGACTGGCGACAAGTTTGGCTGGATCGCGGTCGAGCCTTGGTCGAACTCGGACGTCCCGAAGACGCGATCGCCTCCTACGACAAAGCGATCGAACTGAGAGCCAACGACTATTGGGCGTGGACGCTGCGGGGTCAGTTACTCTATCAATTACAACAATACGACGATGCCCTCGCCTCCCTCGATCGCGGCACGCAAATTAAGCCCAATCGCTACGAAGCTTGGTACTCTCTCGGTTTGACCTTCGATCGCCTGGGACGGCTGCTAGAAGCGGCAGACGCTTACGAGAGGGCACTCGAACGCCAGCCCCAATTGTCCCACATCTGGTTTGCCCGCGCCCATGCCTTACAACGCTTGCAACAATACCCGGAAGCGGTGACCGCCTACGAACGCACCCTCGGACTCAACCCCAAACAGAGTCAAGCCTGGGTGAATTTAGGGATGAGTCTCGATTGCATCGGACAACATCCTCAATCGATTGACGCCTACGATCGCGCCTTACAACTCGATCCCAACCAAGCCAGCGTGTGGATCGATCGGGGATTGGCATTTGAAAAGTTACAGCGCTATACCGATGCCGTCGCCTCCTACGATCGCGCCATTCAACTGGAACCGAAGAATGACGAGGCGTGGTTCCAAAAAGGGATGGCGCTCAAACATCAGTGGTACGAAGCCGCCCTCGCCTGTTTCGATCGCGCGATCGAATTACAGCCCAATTCTCCCATGGCGTGGCAGGGTCGCGGCAGCACCCTACTGGAATCGGGCAATTACGGCGAGGCGATGGATGCGTTCGACCAAGCCACCCAACTGGATCCGCACCTGGCTGACAGTTGGTTGGGACGCGGGATTGCCCTGTATCGCCTCAATCGCTATAAAGAGGCAACCATTGCCTTCGACAACGCGATCGAATCCGACCCGCAAAGCCTGCAAGCCTGGCACTATCGCGGCGAAACCTTAATGAAACTGCGGCGATACGAAGCGGCGATCGCGGCGTACGATAAGGTCATCGAACTCAAAGGCGATCGCTCCCCCGACGTTTATCGAATTTGGTTCAAACGCGCCGAGGCATTAGAAAAATTGCACCGCGCCGACGAAGCCGTTGCCGCATACGATAAAGTCATCGACCTGCAACCGCACGATATCGCAACCTGGTTCAAGCGGGGCGAATTATTAGAGCGATCGGAACAATTCATCGAGGCGATCGAAACCTACGATCGCGCCATTAACATTTGGCCCGATAACGTCGAGGCTTGGTTGCGTCGGGGACAGTTACTGGCGAAACTCGAACGCTACGGCGATGCCATTGTCACCTACGATCGCGCCATTCAACTGCAACCGGGCAATTACGAGTCTTGGGTACAACGCGCCCAAGTGTTAGAAAAATTAGAACGCTGGGACGACGCCATTCGCTCTTACGGCGTGGCACTTGAAATTAATCCCGACGGTCAAGAGGCGATCGCCCGTTTAAATCGGTTAGAACAGCGGTAACC
>CAYQUF010000258.1:0-5009 GCA_964420595.1 uncultured bacterium | reverse complement strand
GTAAAACACCGGCACCACGTACAAGCTCAACAGCGTCGAAACCAGCATTCCGCCGACCACCGACACCCCAATCGAAACGCGACTCGCCGCCCCCGCTCCGGTCGCCAGAGCCAGCGGCATCAGACCGAACACGGTTGAAAACGCCGTCATCAAAATCGGGCGAAAGCGAATCTTTCCAGCTTCCATCGCCGCTTCCTCAATCGCCATCCCCCGCTGGCGCAACTGGTTGGCAAACTCGACGATCAAAATCGAGTTTTTCGCCGACAGTCCGATCAGCATAATCAAACCAATTTGGCTGTAAACGTTTAAATCCAACCCCATCAGCAACAACGCCCCAAACGCCCCCAACAGCGACAGCGGTACCGCCATCAAAATCACGATCGGATCGAGATAGCTTTCAAATTGCGCCGCCAGCACCAAGAAAATAAACGCCAGGGCGAGGGCAAAGATAAACGCCGTTGCCTGACCCGCTTCTTTAAACTCCAGCGATTGTCCGGCGAGGGTGGTTCTCATTTCTTCGGGAACCACTTCGTTCGCTAAACCTTCGAGGGCGCTCAATGCCTGTCCCAAACTGTAACCGGGGGCGGGACTGCCTTCGATGGTCGCCGAGCGAAAGCGGTTGAAGTGGTTGATTTGCGGTGGCGTGGTCGTGGTTTCCACCTGGGTGACGTTGCTCAACGGAACCGGCTGTCCGCTCTCAGCGCGCACGTACAATTCGCCGATATCTCCCGGACTGGCGCGGAATCGGTCTTCGGCTTTGACCATCACTTCATAGCGACGATTGCCTTGGGTAAAGTTGGTAATGTCTTCGCCGCCGAGCATAATTTGCATCGTGCGGGAAATATCGCGTACTGAAATGCCCAAGGCGGCGGCTTTTTTACGATTGACCGTCACCGTCAGTTCGGGTTTGTTCAACTTCAAGTCGGTATCGATGTTTCTCAGTTCGGGGAGCTGATTGGCGCGATTGGCGAGTTCGCCCGAAATTTCTGCCAAGCGTTCGATTTCGCTGCCTTGCAGCACGAACTGAACGGGTTGGCTGAATCCCGCACCGGGTAAGGAGGGCGGATTGGTGGGAAACACCAGCGCGTCGGGAATGGCGGCAAATTGACCGAACAATTGGGCGATAATGTCTTGTTGGGAGCGATCGCGCTCGGACCAGGGCTTGAGTCGCACGAACAAAATCCCTTGATTCACCTGTCCCGGCGCGCCCCGACCGAATGCCCCCACGCTAAAGTAACTCTGCACTTCCGGGACTTCGCTGTAAATTTGCTCGATTTGACGCATCACCTTGTCGGTATAGTCGATGGTCACCCCTTGGGGGGCGCTGACGATGGTGAAAATGCCGCCTCGGTCTTCGGTGGGCAAGAATTCTTTGGGCAGCATGTTAAATGCCGTACCGATGAGGGTAAAGGAGAGGAAAAAGGCAACGACCACGACCCATTTGATCGGCATCAGTCCCCGTAAGGTACTGTCGTAAAAGGTCTGGATGCCGTCGAGGAATTGTTCGACCTTGCGAAAGATCCAGCCGTGCATCTGACCGTGGCGGCGCAAAATTCTTGCCGAAAGGGTTGAAGCCAGGGTGAGGGCCACAAACGAGGAAATCACCACCGACCCCGCCAGAGTCAGAGCGAATTCGGTAAACAGGCGTCCGGTGGTTCCGGTGGAAAAGGCGACGGGAACGAACACCGCCACCAGTACGATGGTGGTGGCAATCACGGCAAACACCACTTCGCCCACCCCTGCCATGGCGGCGTTGTAGGGTTTTTCGTTGCGTTCTTCGATATGGCGGACGATATTTTCGAGTACGACGATGGTATCGTCTACCACCAGACCCGTTGCCAGGGTCAGGGCGAATAGGGTCAGGGTATTGACGGAAAAGTCGAGGAAAAACATGATCCCGAATGCCCCGACCAAGGCAATGGGGATGGTGACGGCGGGAATGATGGTGGCGCGCCAGTCGCGCAGGAAGAAGAAGATGACCAGGATGACGAGAAATACGGCGAGGTAGAGCGCGCCCCACACTTCGTCAATGGCGATTTCGACGAACTCGGAGTTATCGAAGGCGACTTGGTAGCGAATGCCTTCGGGGAAGTCTTGCTCTTGCAACTGCGCCATTTTGGCTTTGACGCCTCGGGCGACGGCGAGGGTGTTGGCGTTCGAGAGTTTCACTACACCCAAACCGACGGCGGGTTGCCCGTTAAAGCGGACGAAGGAGCGATCGTCTTCTGCGCCGATTTCGGCGTAGCCTACGTCTTTGAGCCGGACTTGAGTGCCGTTGTCTTTGGTTTCGACGACCAGTTCTTCGTATTCTTTGGGATCCGAGAGCCGACCGAGGGTGCGGACGGTGTATTCGGACATCTCGCCTTCGATGATTCCGCTGGGGAGTTCGACGTTTTCCGCGCGCAGGGCATCTTCAATGTCGAGGATGGTGAGGTTGCGCGCGGCGAGGCGTTGGGGGTCGATCCACAGTCGCATGGCGTAGCGGCGTTCGCCCCCGATGATGACGCTGCTGACGCCGGAGACGGTTTCGAGGGCATCGACGACGAAGCGGTCGGCGTAGTCGCTTAGTTCGAGGGTGGAATATTGTCCGGTATCGGAGTAGAGGCTGAACCAGACGATGGGGGACGAGTCGCCCGATTGCTTGCTGACGACGGGGGATTCGACTTCGTCGGGTAAGCTGCCGACGGCTTGGGAAACGCGCGATCGCACGTCTTGGGCGGCGATGTCGATGTCGCGATCGAGGTCGAATTGAACGGTGATGGAGCTGACGGATTCGCGACTTTGAGAGCTGAGGGTTTTGATGCCTTCGACGCCGTTAATTTCGGCTTCGAGAATCTCGGTGACTTCGGTTTCGACGGTTTCGGAGTTGGCACCGGGATAGACCGTTTGAACGTTAACCACTGGGGGATCGATGCTGGGAAATTCCTGAACGGGCAGTCGGGTGTATCCGACTAATCCGATCAGGACGATCAGCAAGGAACAAACGGAGGCAAAAACGGGTCGGCGAACGAAAAAATCAGTAAACATTTTTACAGAAAAGTTTAGGATTTATATCATAAAAAAATGAAGGATGGTTTTGAGTGTTATCCTTCATTCGCGATGTCGCCTTATTGCTGTTTTTGAGTTTGAGACATAGGAGTAATGGGCGCGCCGTCGGCAAGTTTTTGCGTGCCGGAAACGACGATGCGATCGCCTGCTTCGAGTCCTTCAATCACTTCCGAGCGATCGCCGTACTCAATCCCCAATTGAATTTCTTGTTTCTTAACGCTCAAGGGTTCGCTCTGGGGTTTGACGACGTAAACGAACCGTTTGGTGCCTTGAAAAACAATCGCGTTGGTGGGAATTGCGATCGCGTTTTCTTTGGTTTGCCACACGACTTCGGCACGAACGAATTGGCGATCGCGCAGTTTGCCGCTGCGATTGTTAAAGGTGGCTTTGGTTAAAATCGTTTGCGAGTCGCCACTGACTTGAGGCGATATAAAGCTTACCTCACCCTGAGTCAGAAATTCGCCGCGATCGGTGCTAATTTCCACGGGCAATCCTCGCTCTAACAAGTCCCCTTGCTCCAGGGGAATCGCCATTTCCAATTCCATAAATTGATTTTGGGTAATCGTGGTTACCACGTCGCCCAAATTGAGATAATCCCCCAGTTTGACGGGAATATCGCCTATCGTGCCGCTAAAGGGGGCAATCACTCGCGTATCTTGCAATTCCACTTCCCGAGCTTGCACGCGAGCGGCGGCAGATCGCACGTTTGCTTCGGCTTCGGCAATATCTTCCGGACGCGCCCCGTTTTCGAGTTCGCGCAATTCCTGACGCAGTTCTTCGACTTGCGCGGCTAGTTCGTCTACGTTGGAACTCTGGTTCTTTTGCAGCTCGGCGAGGCGGCGCTCGGCTTCTCGCAAGTCGGCTTGAGCGGTGCGATTTTCTTCGATAAATTCATCGAGGGTGTCTTGCGAAACCGCGCCTTCCCGTTCGAGCTGGCGATACCGCTCTACCCGCCGTTCGGTCAGGGCGACTTCGGCTTGAGCCGATTCGATGCGGGCTTCGGCTTGGGCGATTTCTTCGGGCGTCGCCCCCGATTGAGCGTTGCGCAGGCGGGCTTGTGCTTGTTCGAGTCTGGCTCTGGCTTGCTCGATTTGCTCTTGACGAGTCCCAGCTCGCAATTCTGCCAACCGCGCTTCGGCTTGACTCAAGCTGGCTTCAGCTTCGCGCACGTCGGCTTGGACGGCTCGACTGTCGAGACGAGCGATGGTTTGTCCCTGTTCGACAAAATCACCATCCGTAACGTATAGCTGGGTCAATCGCCCGCTGCGTTCGGTGCGAATGGCAACGGATTGTTTGGCGTCTAAGGTGCCGACGAACTCGGAGGTTTCTTTAATGGAGCTGGGTTCGACGGTCGAGAGTTGAACTGGAACGCCCCGAGGTTGGCTTTGAGCGGCTGCGCCGCCTGCGGCTTCGTTTGAGCGCGATTGCAACCACTGCCAGGCAAAGGTGCCTCCTCCGACGAGCAACGCGATCGCCAGGATGATGAGCCACCAGGGTCGGAATCGACTTTCGCGCTCGAACGGGCTTTTTTTCCCATCGCGCTCTTCGGCGTCTACGTTTGAGGGTTCGGTGGTTTGGGTTTCGAGTGGCTCTTGGTTGTCTTCCACGGTCGATTGAGATGCGTGACGAGAATCCATGTGTCTTCTCCGCTAGGATTGCCAATGAATTAATTTGTCCAAGACGAACGTCGGGCGAAGGTTGGAGAATTGGCTTTTATTGTCGGCGATACCCTTTGGCGATCGCTTCACCCGACACGGTGAGATCGAACGTTTTGGGATAGTTAATTCGATCGCCGCTCGAATAACGCGCTGGGGTTTCGATCGCGATCGCTGACTTTTTTTTCTTCGATTAGTTGAGTTTCAAGCCATGAAATTTCTTGTTCCAGCATGGTTAAATGGCGCTGCCAAGTGGCTTTTTGATAGCGATCGCGTGGAAATTGTTGTGCTTCGACGGCTTCGTGA
>CAYQUF010000257.1:0-5034 GCA_964420595.1 uncultured bacterium | reverse complement strand
TGCCAACTAGCAATGCCCACCATTCCCATCTGATGAGGTACACTTCCCAGATGAGCTGTTGCCTTCCTCAACTGAGGTGTACTGCTCTAATGGGGCGATCGCCAATTCATTTCCCATCAACGCAAAAACCCGCTTTCGCGAAGAAAACGGGCTTGCAACTCCAAGTTTTAAACTTAGAAATAGATGGCACAGAACTGGCGCTATTTACTTCCCGTAAACGCCACTTCCGGGAACCGAAGCTGAGCCTCGGACATGGGACGACTTTTGCCTTCATCTTGCCAGTAATTAATTACTTCCGTGGCTTTGTTGAGGATTTCGACGCGCTCGACATCAGAAATCCAGTGCTTGGCTTCTAGCTCGGCTTTGAGCTGTTCCCAAGCGTCGTTGCGCGGCCAAAAGAAGTAAGACGTGAGCGGGCTAGTCCCTTTCCCCACCACTTGATCCACAGCGATCGCGACGTTGTCTTCCAGCCAGAGAACTTTGAGAACAAATCGCGCTGATTGCTCTTGCTGTTCTTGTTCTTGCTCCATGGGTTGGTCGGTCAAAATTGATTCGCGCAAACTCTACAAACATTTATACTACCGCACTTTCGCGGCAAATGCACCGCCCGCGCCAAGAAAATCTCCCATCGAATGTGCCGCGATCGCAACTTGAGGCAAGATATGGAAGGCAACCCCGACCAGTCCAACAGGAGGATGTGTATCTTGAGCGAGCAGAGTCAATCCATTCGGGCGATCGCGATTTTCGATATCGACGGCGTCCTGCGCGATGTCGCCGGTTCCTACCGTCGCGCCCTTGCCGATACCGTCGAACAGTTTACCGACGGCGCGTATCGTCCCCAACCCGAAGACATCGATCGCCTCAAGTCCGAAGGCATGTGGAACAACGACTGGGAAGGCTCGCAAGAGTTAGTCTATCGCTACTTTGAAACCCAGGGCAAAAGGCGATCGCAACTCAATCTCGACTACCCCACCCTCGTCGCCTTCTTCCAATCCCGCTATTTCGGCAGCGACCCCAACAACTGGACGGGTTACATCTGCCACGAACCCATCCTCGTCACGCCAGCGTACTTTCACCGCCTCAGCGACGCCGGGATTGCCTGGGGATTCTTCAGCGGAGCCACCCGCAAATCCGCCGCCTACGTCTTGGAAGGACGTTTGGAACTCGACAATCCCGTATTGATTGCTATGGAAGATGCCCCCGGAAAGCCCGACCCGACCGGATTATTGGCAACCGCGCGCCAAGTCGAACAACGCCTGGACGCCAACGATCCCCTCCCCGTCATCTACGCCGGAGATACCGTCGCCGACCTCTACACCGTCGCCAAAGCCAACGCCGCGCAACCGTCACGACGCTGGATTGGCGTGGGAATCCTACCGCCCCACGTTCAAGCAACGCCCCAACAGCATCAGGCGTATGCAGAGAAACTGCAACAGGCGGGAGCGGCGGCGGTGTTCGATAATATTGAAGAACTGACTCCCGATCGCGTGTCGGACTTGTTAAAACAAGAAATTTAGTCGAATCCGATCTCGCTTACTGAATATTGATGAACCGCTCCAACGCGCTCACCATTTTCGGCGGCCAGCGACGCACGTTCGCCACCCAGTCGAGATCGCGATAGCGAGCATCCAACCCCACCGCCGAAACCCAATGACTTTCAGCTTCGCCTTGTTTGCCCTGACTCCACAACGCTGCCGTTAGCGCCGCCCGCACGTCCGGGAATTTGGGGTATTTGCGAACTAACTGCCGCATCGTGCGAATTGCCGGTTGCGTTTTTCCGGTTTGATACAGGGCGAGGGCGTAATTGGCGCGAGCAAAGGCAAAATCGGGGGCGAGTTCCGTCGCTTGTTCGTAATCGGCAACCGCCTTGTCCCACTCGCCCAACCCCGCTTCCGCATTGCCTCGATTGTTGTATGCCAGGGGATCTTCGGGATCGATGTCTAGAACGCGATTGTAATCGGCGATCGCCTCTTGCCAGCGTCCCAACCCTTCCAGCGCAATGCCGCGATTGAGATAGGGATCGGGGGCGTCCGGTGCCAGTTCGATCGCCTGATTGTAGTCAGCGATCGCGTCTTTAAGTTTGTGCTGACTTACCCTCACATTCCCCCGATTGCTCCACATGGCTGGATTGTCGGGAAACTGTTCGATAATTTGCGTCCAATAGTCCTCCGCAGCGGCAAAATCGCCCTGATTCGTCGCCTCGAACGCCTTATCCGCCAACTCTTGCAACTGCTCCACCCGCGCCTCGGTCAATGGGGCAGATTCCCCTTGCGCCATCGCCGGCGCCAGCGACCCCAACCAAATGCCACCAACCATCAAACCGAGACACAGCCATTTCAAAATTACGCCCATAGATTCTGTCCTTTCGTTCGTAGTAAACGCTTCAGCGTTTTCCCCAGGTTAAGAGACCGAGCAGTAGGAAGCTCTCTCCCCATCTCCCTATCCCCCACCATCCCCTCACGGTAGCAAAGACAACTGCTCGGCGGGAGGCTCGAACCCCAAATGCTTCCACGCCGCCGGAGTCGCGACGCGACCGCGATAGGTCCGGTTGAGATAGCCAATTTGCAGCAAATACGGTTCGTAGACCTCCTCAATCGTTTGTACGTCCTCGTTAATCGCCGCCGCAATGGTTTCCACGCCAACCGGACCGCCATTAAACTTTTCAATAATCGTGCCTAACACGCGCCGGTCCGTCCAATCCAACCCCATCGGATCCACGTCGAACAACTCCAACGCCGCACTGGCAACTTTCGCCGTAATCGCGCCGGGTGCTTTCACCTCCACGTAATCGCGAACTCGCTTCAGCAGCCGATTGGCAATGCGAGGGGTTCCCCGGGAGCGACGGGCAATTTCGATCGCGCCTTCGGGTTCGACTTCGATTTCGAGAATCTCGCTGGTTCGCTTGAGAATTTCGGCGAGTTCCTCCACCTCGTAGAATCGCAGCCGCTGGATCGACCCAAACCGATCGCGCAATGGCGATGATAGCGCGCCGAAACGGGTGGTTGCACCGACGAGGGTGTACGGTTGCAAGGGAATGCTGCGGGTGCGCGCGCTGGTTCCTTTCCCGATGGTGATGTCGAGGCGAAAATCTTCCATCGCGGGGTACAGAATTTCTTCGCTGGTGCGGCTGAGGCGGTGGATTTCGTCGATAAACAGCACGTCCCCCGGTTGCAGGTTAACCAACAAGCCAGCGATATCGCGGGGACGTTCCAATGCGGGAGCGCTGGTCATTTTGCAGTTAACCCCCATTTCCGAGGCTAAAATCAATGCCATGGTGGTTTTGCCCAACCCCGGCGGTCCATAGAGCAAGAGGTGATCCAATGCCTCGCCTCTGGCTTTGGCGGCTTGAATGGTAATGTCGAGGACTTCTTTGAGTTCTTGCTGTCCGATATAGTCGGCAAATCGCGTCGGTCGGATTTTGTTGTCGCCTCCCGCGTCGTTGCGATCCGCTTGCGCTTGCAGTAGGGGATTGGCGGTGGAGACGGGATCGGCAGTTTGCGATGGTTTGGGTTCGGGGGAGGGGGTATGCGACGAAATGATTGCCATCGGATTCTCCGCTCGGCGATCGATAATATTTCCAGGTTATTATTATTGTTATGAACGTGCAACTGGCGCAATTAAAGATTCCACCGGGCAACCAGCTTTTACTGCGGGCGATCGATTGGTCTCAATTTGAAACGATTTTAGAGGAATTGGGAGAGGGGCGATCGGCGAGGTTGTCTTATAGCAATGGGTTATTAGAAATCATGGTTCCGCTCCCCGAACACGAAAAGGCAAAGGAACTAATCGGGGATTTGGTTAAAATTTTATTGGACGCGCAAAACATTCGATTTGAATCGTTGGCGTCAACGACCTTAAAAAACGAGCGAATGAGTCAAGCGGTCGAACCCGATGCGTGCTTCTACATTCAACACTGCGATGCGGTCATCGGTCGGAATCGGTTAGATTTGGCGATCGATCCGCCGCCGGACTTGGCGATTGAAATCGATTTAACGGCTCGCACTCAGTTCGATAACTATCGGATACTTGGCGTTCCAGAATTGTGGCGATATCGAAATCGGCGCTTGCAAATTAACGTGCTGCAAGGCGATCGCTATGTCGAGTCTAATTTAAGTCCGACGTTTGATAATCTTCCAATTGTAGACCTAGTGAATCGAACGGTCGATCGCGGTTTGAAACAAGGTCGAACGGTTGCCATTCGAGAACTGCGAAATTGGATCGAACAAAACTGTAACTATTGTTGAGATAAAAAGGGCGATCGCGCCCAAGCAAACTTATACATCAAACGCGATCGCGCTGGTAGTTCAGTTTAAGATGATTCGTTCCTCGCAGCGTTCCAGTCCTTTATAAATTTATTGATTAGATTCGATATAACTTCCTGTTCCGTGCTAACATATTGAGATGTGGGGACAATTCCAAATATTCCTGGAAGTCCATAGGTGTCAGCTTGTATATTTTGACCATTTAAGTTGACGGGTTGAGACAATGAAAATTGTATGCTTAAGATATAAGCGCCTTCCTCGAACATGCAATCGATCAAAATTCTCAATCGAGGATTGGGACTATCCTCATTACCTTCAACGATCGGTAATCCTTGGCGTTGCAAAAAAGATTCAATTATAGAATTCCATGTCTCAGAATCTCGACCGCGTCCGCAAGCTGAGATTTTACTCAATTTCACTTCTAGCTGAGAGATATCCTTTAAAGTCTCAACTCCCCAAGCGCCCGATTCAGAAGTGTCCTGTGCTAGCCGTCGAGCAGGTTCCGAGATAGTATTGCCCGATAACTCTCCAGCATTGGCTGATAGCGTTCCCACACTGCCCGTTGCTAGCAACGCTGCCAGCATTCCGCCTGCAATCGGTAAATTTAGCGCCATTCGACTTGTCTCCAAAATAGTTTTGCTTCTGAGAGGAACTATTTCTGGGTAGGCAAGCTTATTCAATTTTTGAGTGAAATTTCGAGATACTGTGGCTCGCTACTCCAACGGTCGCCAATCCCCAGCTAAAATAAACGCCGACCAGTAATAAGGACGAC
>CAYQUF010000256.1:0-5138 GCA_964420595.1 uncultured bacterium | reverse complement strand
CTTCCGACAGTCCCTCGCTAGATAGCAATGACGATTCGACCGCCGACAATTCCGATAGTTCCGCTGGCGATGGAAACTTACCTCTCGAACCCCTGTTTACCGTTAACGATGACTTCGTTTGGCTGGGAGAAGACAATGCCTTGGGAGACGCCTTAGACGGTCACGATGTCGTCGTCGCTAATTCCGGGAGCGATACCCTGATGGGGAACGCCGGAAACGATACGCTGTTCGGTCTGATGAATGCGGACGTTCTCTACGGCGATGCTGGCGACGATCGCATTTTTGGCAACCAGCACAACGATGTCATTGTCGCCGATCGCGGTAACGATACCCTACACGGCGGTCAAGATGACGACATCCTCTTTGGCAACCAAGGCGACGATGCCTTATTCGGAGATCGCGGTAACGACGTTATCTTCGGCGGTCAAGACAACGACAACCTCTTCGGTCGTCAAGGCGAAGACCTGCTATTCGGCGATATCGGAAACGACGCCATTGACGGTGGCGAGGATAACGATGCGATCGCGGGTGGAGCCGATTCCGACTTCCTAGTTGGCAATTCCGGCGACGATACCCTCGATGGCGGTGAAGGACGCGACGCCATGTTCGGCGACTCGGGTGCGGACTTCCTGTTTGGCGATACGGGGAACGATATGCTCGATGGTGGCGACGGCGACGATACCCTAGAAGGGGGAGATGGCGATGACATTCTCGCTGGTGGAGAGGGGAACGATACCCTCGCCGGCGGAGAAGGACGCGATCGCTTTGTGGTGACCGACGGGAACGGTAGCGACGCGATCGTTGACTTTGAAGACGGACGCGACTTACTGCTATTGCGCGGCAATCTCTCCTTCGAGGAACTCGAAATCGACGAAGAAAACGGTGCTACCGCCATTCGCGTTGCCAGCGACGGTCGGATCCTGGTGTCTCTCGATGGCGTAGATTCCCAGACCGTTTCGGCAGAAGATTTTGCCTCAGTCTAACCGACTAACGCCAACGTAACATTCCCAGTAGAGGCGCGATCGCTCGCGTCTCTATTGGTTGAGCCACTCCTCCAATGCGATCGAATGAAGGCGACCCGAAATCTCGCCAGCCAGCACAAACTTACCGTCGCCAGAGAGGGTGCAACACCACAGCGAATCCGCACCGATAAACGTCGCCACTTCCTCCCGTGTCGTTAAATCCCACACCTTCAGCGTATTGTCTTCCGACGCGGAAATGACGAATTTGCCATCCGGCGTCACCGCCAAACCGCGAACCCGACCCGCGTGACCTTTGAGGATAAATTGCTTTTTCCCCGTTTCTAAATCCCACACCCGAACGCTGCTGTCGGAGGATCCCGATACCACCTGCGTCCCATCTGGCGTCAAGGCGATCGCGCGAACCGTACCGCTATGACCCGCCAGCGTCCGCACCAGTTCCCCCGTCTCGATATCCCACACCTTCAGGGTTTTATCCACCGACGCCGAAATCGCCAACCGACCGTCTAGGGTCACCGCCACCGCCTGAATCGAACTGTCGTGACCTTCGAGGGAGTGTAACGCCTTCCCCGTTTCGAGATCCCAGATTTTGACAATTTCATCGAGAGAACCGGATACCGCGCGTTTGCCATCCGGCGTCACCGCCACGCTTCGCACCCATCCCTTGTGACCGGCGAGCATCGAAATTTCCCGGTGCTTGTCGAGATCCCACAGCCGCAGCGTCGTATCTCGCGAGGCAGAAATCGCGCGTTTGCCATCCGGGAGTACCGCCACCGCCTGGACTTTATCGGTATGACCTTTGAGGACGAATCGTTCGCCGAGACTGTCGAGATCCCACCCTTTCAACGTACCGTCGAACGAGGCAGAAATCGCCAGTTGGCTCTCGGGAGTTACGGCAATTCCCAAAACGCGATCGCCGTGCGCGTAAATCGTCCGCACCAGGGGATCCGGCTGCAAGTTCCACACCTTCAGCGTCTTGTCCTCCGACGCCGAAATCGCGCGAGTTCCGTCGGGAGTCAGCACCACGGCACGCACTCGGTCGGTATGTTCGTTCAGCGTCAGCCGTCGCGTGCCGCGATCGCAATCCCACAGCACCACCGTATTATCGTCCGAAGCCGATAGAATATGCTTGCCGTCGGGAGTGACAACCGCTCCCCGCACCGTTCCCTCGTGTCCCTTCAACGTCAGTAACGGCTTTCGCGTCTGGAGGTGCCACACTTTCAGGGTATTATCTTCCGAAGCAGAAATCGCGCGCTGACCGTCGGGAGTCAGATCGATCGCGCGGATGGTGTCGTCGTGTCCGCTCAGGGTAAACAATTCTTTGCGCGTCTGGAGGTTCCACACTTTCAGGGTATTGTCGAACGACCCGGACACCAATCGCCGACCGTCCGGGGTGACCACCACCGCACGCACGATCCCGCGATGACCCCGCAGCGTATCCACCAACTCGCCACTGTCGAGATCCCAAATTTTAATGGTGCCGTCGGAGGAACCGGAAATAATGGATTTGCCGTCGGGAGTCATCCGAATCGCGCGCACCCAGTCGGTATGACCTTCGAGGGTCAGAGTGTTTTGGCGCGTCTGGAGATCCCACACTTTAATCGTGTTATCGTCCGATCCCGACACCACCCGCCGACCGTCGGGAGTCACGGCAACCGCGCGCACCCAATCGAGGTGTCCCCGTAAGGTAAATTCTTCACTGCCGCTGTGGAGATCCCAAACTTTTAAACTGAGATCGTCGGAACTCGAAATGGCGCGGCGACCGTCCGGGGTAATGGCAACGGCGGTGACTTTGTTGGTATGACCGCGCAGATTGTGTAGCAATGCACCGACGGCGGTGGCAGCGCGATAGGGTTTAGTTGGTTGTAAATTCATGATTTGATAAAGAGATGGTAACTTTCAATTAATGTTTAAGGGATGTTGATAAAATTTGAATCGATCGATAATGGCGGCAGTTTTTGATGATTCTAAAACTCGAATTTGAATCTACCTTAATTATAAATTTAACTAGCAATGCCGAAGTGGATCTTTTACAAATTGTAGGGTCGGAGGGTTTGACAAACGGGACATCGGGAACGACCGACCTGCCGTTCCCCGAAATAGCAATCTCGCTTACGAGCCGCCAAAGACCGCCAATCCAAAATACTTCCACGGCGCGTCTACAGCCTCGAATCCCGCCTGACGCAACATTTGCAAGTGTGCTTCCAACGTTGCCAAACGATCTTGACCGGAATGACCGCGAGGGACGCTGCGACCGATTTTGGCGCGGACTGCCTCTAGGGTCGTTCCCTGGCTCTGCGTCCACTGTTCCCGGACGCGATTGTAAGCCTCTTTAACGGTATCCGAAATCGGCAGGACGGGATCGGCATTCCAAAAACATCCTCCCGGCTGCAAGTGTTGGTAGACCCATGCAAAGAGCTTCAGCTTCATCTCGTCGTCGAGGTGATGAATTGCCAGGGAGGACACGCAGGCGTCAAAGGCGATCGCCATTTCTACGTTTCCCGCACTCTCCCGATCCGCTGGCGGGTCGGGGGGAACCGCTAAATCGCCGAAGTCCGCTTCCATCCACGTGACGCGATCGCCGTATCCGGCAGCGTCCAACTTCGCTCGCGCAAATTCTAACATCCGCGCCGAATAATCCACCGCCACCACACTGGCATCGGGACAGCGTTGCAATAGTTTGAGGCTCAGTTCTCCCGTGCCGCAGCCGAGGTCGAGAATGCGTTGGCTCTCGGGGGGAACGCACAGCGCGATCGCCTCTAGCATTTCATCGTAGCGCGGGAGTAGCTGACGAATGCCGCGATCGAACTCGGCAGTTTCGGCGAACACTTCGCCAGGAAAGATTTCAGGTTTTGCTTTGGTCGGGGAATTCAAACGATCGCTCACGATATTTCCAACGAAACACTCCAATGGCGATCGTAACGAAGTTCACTTCTCCAGGCACAATTGTCAGAACGATACGGAGACAAGCTACATTATCGAGAAGAACGGAATAACGTTTTTCCCGGAAATTCCCATGCGTCAGTTCCTCACTCGCCTGTGTGCGATCGCGATGCAACTGCTCTACCGGCGAACCATCCTCGTTCTCACCGTTATCTTCTGCACCGGAGTCGCCACCGCTTTGTGGAATATGTCGCATCTCTCCTCCCGACTAATCGCATCCCAAGCCACCGACAACGCCGCCTTATACGCCGAAGCCATTACCGAAGCACGCACCCTCTACAGTTCCGAAGCCGTGGATCGCGTTGAAACCCAACGAAACGTTCCCGTCACCCACGACTACCTCGACCGTCCCGGTGCCATTCCCCTCCCCGCCACCTATCTAATGAAATTAAGCGATCGCCTGGCAAGGTTCAACGAAGGAATGTCCGTTCGCCTCTATAGCGATTATCCCTTTCCCTGGCGCAAATCCGACGGCGGAGCCAGAGACGCCTTCGAACGGGAAGCACTGCAATACCTGCGAGAGCATCCCCAGCAAACCTTCAGCCGCATCGAACCCTTTCAAGGTCACTCCGCCTTGCGATACGCACAAGCCGACATCCTCAAACCCAGTTGCCTCGAGTGCCACAACACCCACCCCGACAGTCCCAAAACCGATTGGCAAGTCGGAGACGTTCGCGGCATCCTCGAAGTCACCCTCCCCCTGGATCGCTTCATGCAACAGACCCGTCAGGGACTGCAAAGTACCTTCGCCATGCTCGCCGGACTCTCGGTTCTGGGAGTCTCGGGATTGGGAGTGACCATTGCGCGGTTGCGCCAAACCTCGAAAGAATTGGAACGCAGAGTCGTCGAACGCACCGCACAACTACAACAAGCCAATACAGAATTAACTCAAGAACAAGAAAAATCGGAACGGCTATTACTGAATATCTTACCCGAGCCGATCGCGCACCGGCTGAAACAGGGAGACGAAAATATCGCCGAAGGCTTTGCCGACGTAACGGTCTTATTCGCCGATTTAGTCGGATTTACCCAACTTTCCGCTCGCGTCTCTCCCACCGAACTGGTGGCACTGCTCAACCGCATTTTCTCAGAATTCGATCGCCTCAGCGACTTGCACGGCTTAGAGAAAATCAAAACCATCGGCGACGCTTACATGGTAGTTGGCGGACTTCCCACTCCCCGAGGCGACCACGCAACCGCCATCGCCGACATGGC
>CAYQUF010000255.1:0-5152 GCA_964420595.1 uncultured bacterium | reverse complement strand
CTTTGAATCCGCGTATCCCCTGCCACGGGAGCGTCGGATTGCTCGAAGGTGCCGATTTGCGCCAAATAATCCGCCAGAGCCTTCTGTTCGGTACCGAACGTATCGAATCCAGCCTCTACGTCCTCCGAAACCAGATCCACCCGATTGGACGTCGTCTCAAACTCGGGGAACGGATAGTCGTCGCCGCCTCCTGCCAAAAAACCGAGGGTGACAATGCGAAACGTCCGATTCGGATCGCCCGTCAACTGCCCGTTTTGCACCACCGTATCGACAATCTCGCCCGCCTCGTTCAGCACCGCCAGAGACTGCACGCGATCGCCCGGTGGTAAATTAAAATCGAAACTAAACGACATTCCCCCCACTTGCGGGAACTGTCCCGGCGTCGCCCCCGGTTCGCTCGCCGACACCCCGTGTTCGATAACTTGCAGCAACTGCGACGCATTCAGAGTCAGCAGGGTCAAATCGTTATTAAACCGCAGCGTATTTTCAATATCCAGTTGCGTCACTTCCCCGGCTTCTTTCCCCGCTTGCGGCACCGCCACGGGAGGAATCCGTTCCCCGGTTTCCGAGTCTACCGACCCAATCGACGCCCGAATGCCACCGCCATTTTTAATCGAAATCACCGCAGACGGATCCACCTGCTTTGCCGCCGCTAAATTGGCATCGGCGGTCAAATTGCCCAGATTCGTCTCCTGGGTTCGCACGTCGCTGCGTTCCCCATTCAGGAAGAACTGAGTCGCCCCGAACTGCCGTCCTTCCTTGGTGAAAATCACCTCACCCACCGCTTCGGTCACCTGGGTCACCACCGGGTCGGGAGCAAAGTTCCCCGTTTCGACCACCCCTTGAGCATCGGCGGCAAAGGCACCGCTAACAGCCGGATCGATACTGTCGGGGACAATCGTGCCATCGGGGTTGAATTCGACCACCAATCGCCCGACGTATTTATAATTGCCGTCGGAACTGACAATCGCCACCGGGTCGCCATCGGCGTTGGTTTCAAACACCGGATAAGAGCCTTCCCGCTCGTCGCCAGTCCGCAAGCGATCGGTTTCGTCCGCCAACCGGGTATCGGAACCGCCTGCTAAAATCACGTCAACGCCCCGCAACTGCCGTGCCAATTGGCGTTCGTTGTCGAGTTGTTGCAGGTGGGTGGTCAGAACGATCTTATCGACTCCTCGATCGGTCAACGCATCGATTTCCGGTTGCAAGACTCCCGCCAGAGCGGTAATGTCTTCGCGATCCATCGCCGGCGGAGAGACGACTACATCGTCGCCAGGAGACGAAATACTGCGCAACAGCGGCGTGGTTGCCCCCACGACTCCCACTCGCTGACCGTCGGCGGTGGTGATGGCGGTGCTGGGAGCGATGCTGTTGGGTTGGGGTGGCTGTCCTCCCGGAACGACGAATTCGGACAGGTCGCTGTCGTTGCTGAAGTCGAGGTTGGCACTGAGGTAGGGGAACGCCGTACCGGGATAGTCGCCATCTTCGCCAATCAGGTCGGCGACTTGGTTGGGACCGAGATCGAATTCGTGGTTGCCAAACGCAGAAGCGTCGAAGCCAATGGCGTTGGCGAGGAGAATATCGGCACGTCCCCGTCCGGTTTCCCCTAACAGCGATTCCAGGCTGCTATCTTCGCCAGCCGAAAAGAACGGACCGGGAATGTAGTTATCGCCCGAGGATAGCAGTAAGGTTTGGGTGGGAAATTGCGATCGCAAGGCGTTGACCACGCTGGAAAATTGGGGAGCATTTTCGATCGCGTCTACCCCGGCTTCCAGGTCGGAGGCGTGCAAGATTTGTAAAGTGGTAGTTTGCTCGCTATCGGCGGGATTAATCTCAAATAGCGTGGTCGTCCCGCTGACTTCGTGACCCACCGCCAGCAGGGGTTGACCGTTGGGACTGTCGCTGGCGGGAATAAATTTCAACCCCTCCGGTCCCAAGTCGCCAATCTGCGACAGTTGGGTGGAAGTGGGGTCGGGGTCGCCTTCTTCGTCGAGGTTGAATTCTACTGAGAAATCGCGATCGTTAATATAATCGACAAATTCGGGATTGGTCGGGTCGCTCAGGTCGAAGGTCATAATCCCGCCAATCCGTTCTAAGCCGATAAAGCCATAGGGAACGCCATCGATAACCCCGGTGGTGACGCCTTCGGGTTCGGGTCCTTTGTCGTCGCTGCGGTTGTCGAAAACGTTCTCGTCGTTGGTGGTATTGAACGCATTGGGGAACAAGTTGGCGGTAATTTGCTCGAACTGTTCGCCGCTGTCGAATACCAAGTTGCCAAAGCGATCGAAAATCGAAAACGATCGCCCGCCGAAATGATAAAGGCGATCGAAATCGCCGTCGCCATCGAGATCCCCGAGGGTATTGGTGGCGAGCAGGCGACCTAAGTTTTCCTCCTGTTGCAATTCCGCCGCATTCGGAAACGCTTGCGGGTCGAGGGTCAAATCCCCAATCCGCTCTTCTTCGCTAAAGCCGTCGTAATCGCGGGAATCCCCTTCGTTAGCAGTGATAATATAACTCTGACCGTTGGCTTCAAACGAGGCGATCGCATCGGGTTGCAACATTCCCAAGGTCGGCCAGTTTTGCAGGTTAATCGCCCCATCTTCGTTACTGGCGTCGAGGCGATTGCCGCTAAAGGACACCAAACCGAGACTAATCGTTGAAGTTTCGGGATTTTCGGCGAAGTCGTTATCGTTGAGAACTGCCAGCGTCCCATCTTCGAGTAATGCCAATCCTTCCGGTTTGTCGCTGGGAACGTAACCGAGGGAGGGCAAATTGGTGACTTTAACCTTATTGACCGGTTGAATGCCCGCCTCTTGCAATTGGTCCGGGGTATGCTGTTCGAGAGTCAAACCCGCCAGCGGCGAAAAACTATCGGTTTGCAAATTAGTCGCCCCGGTCAGGTCGATCTCGAAAATCGGCTTTTGACTGAAGCTGTCGGTTCCCGAATCCCGCTCGATGACGAAGAATTTACCATCGCCAGCATAGACTGCATCGCCGATTTTATCGACATTCCCGTCGGAGAAGTCGGTTTTGTCGAGTAGGTAAACGTATTCGGACACGGGATTGCCCGTGGCGGGGTCGATGCCCAACATCCGAATGGTTTGGGAGTTATCGGATGCCTCGCGATCGCGATTTTGCAGCGGCGTCTGGATAAAAGCGTAGAGAATATTATTATCCGTATCCAGTGCCACCGCCTCGAAGCCGCGATTGGGGCGTCGGGTGCCGTAAACTTCCGGTAGGGTTTCGCTGCCAAAGGTTCCGACCGCTTCGCCAGCCATGTCGGCGGTTCCGGCGGGAACGAAGCGATCGATTAACGTGCCGCTGGCGTCAAAATGATAAATAGAGGGGCGGTATTCGTCTACCATCCAGAAGCTGCCGTCGGGAGCTTTGACGATGCCTTCTAAATCGGCACCCAACGGGTCGAAGTCGAGAATTTCGCCATTCAGATTCGCCGGTGCTCGACCGCCGTCATCCAATTCAAAGTTCGGCAATCCAGTCAGGGGATCGCCGTTTTCCCGAGTCAAGCCAATCCGTTCGGTCACCTGGATTTGACCGCTATCCCGATTGAGTTCGAACCGGACGATTTCCGGCTGCAAGTCGGGGAGGAGAAACACCCGTTCGTCGTCGCCATCGCCGTCTACGTCGCGGGTGCCATCGTCGGGACCGCGATCCGGGTGCGACAGAAATTGCAGGTTGCCGTTGTCGGGGTTAACCCCTTCAAAATGCAGTCCCGACAGTCCGCCGAGTTGGAGGGTGTCGCCGTCCTGGGTGGTGCCGAGATCGGGCAAATTGGTCAATTCAAATTGTTGCAGCGAGGGCCGACCGCGATCGCGATCTTTATACCCCAGAGGCAGAATATCGAGAACGGTGCCGAAACTGTCGCTGTTGGTGTCGATATCGACGACGGCGAAGGCGTTATTCTCTTGTAGAGCCGCATACGCCAGGGTGCCGTCGGTGGAGACGGCGATGTATTCGGGTTCTAAATCTTGAGCGACGGTGGAATTGGGACCGAAGATGCGAACGCCGCGATTGAGCAATTCTTGCTTGCGATCGTTAAAGCTGCTAAAGCTGGCGTTGGTGACGCTGGCTTGGGTTAAATTTTCAATCCCGCCGGAAATGTCAACGATGCTAATGGAGCCTTCCGGGTCTACGGTGTAGTCTTCGCTCGGTTCCCCTTCGTTGGCGACAAGGACTTTGCTGCCGTCGGGGGTGAAGGTCAGCATATCCGGCAGAAATCCCACGGACACGCTGTTGAGAAACGTGCCGTTGGTATCGAAGAAGGCGACGTTTCCAGCCGCTTGATTGCCCGATTCGTCTTCGACTTCAATGGCAACCGCCAGCACCCCATTCAAAAAGTCGATGCTATTGGCGGAGTCGCCAAAGGAGGTGGCATCGATTTGCGAAATTCGGTT
This sequence comes from uncultured bacterium, assembly GCA_964420595.1. Lineage (GTDB taxonomy): Bacteria > Cyanobacteriota > Cyanobacteriia > Cyanobacteriales > Geitlerinemataceae > CAYQUF01. The sequence continues at coordinate 740 of CAYQUF010000255.1, read as the reverse complement.
GGGATTTTGAGGATTGCTAATATCTAAAATATCGACGGTGGTTTGATTGGAGTTAACTACAAATAAACGCTGCGTTGCCCCGTCGTAGGCAACAATTTCCGCCGCACCTTCGTCAAATGTTCCTGTTGCGAATCTTCCAATTTGTCTGAGTTCTACGGACATCGGGCGACACCCCTCACGAAATAACACCGAGAGCCTTCATGCCTTGTCGTGCAACGATCGCGACGATCTAGCTGCAAATCGATCGCCCGGATTCAACCGACGATTCAACCACCAAGGTGCGTAATTTGTAGACCTTGATGCAATTGACATAAGACCTCTAGGTAGCTTTTCACGATCGCTTTAAGGGATTTATATTCTTTGTTTAAGGGAACACTAAATTAAGACTAAGATTTCTAATGAATTAGGAATTGATAAAAAAATTGCGATCGCCTCCAAAACGATCCTCGATATGGTTAAATGAAGGTACTTTGTGCAGAGCACTCAGTAGACGCAACTTATCTCGAATTTTGCCCCTAACTTCTGATTGGCTGAGGAAGTAGGGGTTCTTTATTGGCAGATCTCCCGTCCGACCCTCACCTTCACTGGAATGGGGGAGCGGGAGATTTCACAAGGCGACATTTTTTATGTTTCTCCCCTAATTTCGAGGCAGGGGAGCAGGGGGCTTCCGAGCAAGGGGGAGATCGATGCGACCTGTAACCCTAATTCTGTCGTGACGATGACAACACAGACTCCAGCGT
>CAYQUF010000254.1:0-5154 GCA_964420595.1 uncultured bacterium | reverse complement strand
GACTCGATCCGGTTGGATGGTTAATACACGAGCGATCGCTGCTATAATTCCATACAATATCGATACTATTGATTTAATTTTTAGCAACACAAATTGCTATTCTAGGGTTTTAAATCACTTCAGTGTATTGCATTCTTCCATCGAGCATTTCCGAAGTGAATGAGAGACACTCTCCGATTGCCTGTTGCCCTAAAGCGAAGGCAACAAATTCACGATACCCGGAAAAGCCACGATCGCCAAGAGAACCAACAACTGCAACAGCACGAACGGAATCGCTCCCCGATAAATGTGTCCGGTAGTAATTTCAGGCGGTGCGACCCCGCGCAAATAAAATAAGGCAAATCCAAACGGCGGCGTCAGGAACGAAGTCTGTAAATTTGCCCCTAAAATCACCCCGTACCAGACCAAATCCATGCCCAATTGTTCGGCAACCGTTTTAAACAAGGGCACGATAATAAAAGCAATCTCGAAAAAGTCGATAAAAAAGCCCAATACGAAGACCGTCAGCATACTCGCCGTCAAAAACCCGTACTGACCGCCCGGTAAGTTAGCCAACACCTCGGTAATCAGGCGTTCGCCATCGAGTCCGCGAAACACCAAACTAAACGCCGTCGAACCGATTAAGATAAACACGACCATCGTGGTAATGCGCAGCGTCGCATCCGATACCCGTCGCAGGGCAGACCCATTTAACTCTCGATTGACCGCCGCTAGCGCGATCGCGCCGACGCATCCCACCGCACCCGCTTCCGTCGGCGTGGCAATCCCGAAAAAGATACTGCCCAACACCAGCAAAATCAACAACACCGGCGGAATCACCGCTTGGATGACTTGCAAGAGCAAGTTTTTGCCGCCAATATTGCGTACCTCCTCCGGTAACGCCGGTGCCATATCGGGTCGCACGGCGGCGACAATCAACACGTGAACCGCAAAAACGCCCGCCATCAGCAATCCCGGCAGCATCGAGCCGATAAACAAATCTCCCACCGAAATGCCTAACTGGTCCCCCAGAACCACCAACACCACGCTCGGCGGAATAATTTGCCCCAGGGTTCCCGACGCCGCGATCGCCCCCGTTGCCAATTCTTTGCTATAACCGTAGCGCAGCATGATCGGTAGGGAAATCAACCCCATCGCCACCACCGTCGCCGCCACGACCCCCGTTGTCGCCGCCAGCAAGGCTCCCACGACGACCACAGCTAGCGCCAAGCCGCCGCGTACCCGTCCGAACAGAATTCCCATGGTTTCGAGCAACCGTTCGGCAATGCCCGATTTTTCCAGCATCGATCCCATAAAGATGAAATAGGGAATTGCCAACAGGGTATAGTTGGACATGATGCCGAAGATGCGCTGGGGCATGGCAGCAAACAACCCCATGTCGAACGCACCTACCGCCGCCCCGATCGCGCTGAAGACAATGGCAACGCCGCCAAGGGAAAACGCCACGGGATAGCCAAACGCCAGCATCGCCAGCGCTGCGGCAAACATTGCCAATCCCAGCCATTCAGAACCTGGCATCGTGCAATTCCTCCTCGGGGGCGAGATGTCCGGTCAAGATCGCGAATTTTTTAATCGCTTCGGAAATGCCTTGGGCAACGAGCCATAAAAAGCCAATCATAATGGCAGTTTTAATCGGATATCGCGGCAAACCGCCGGGGTCGGGCGACATTTCCAGGATGCGCCACGAGTTGAGGATCGTATTCCACGAGTAGCGAATCACCACCGCGCTGAAGGGAATCAAAAACAGCAGCGTTCCGATTAAATCCACTAACGCTCGCCGTTTCGGCGACCACTTGCTATAGAATACGTCCACGCGAACGTGTTCGTCGTGCTTGAGGGCGTAGGCAGCGCCGAGTAAAAAGACTAAGGCGAACAGATACCATTGAATTTCGATCAGGGCGTTGGAGGAAAGATTCGCGCCCACCGCACGTCCGAGGTAGCGTCCGACGACATTCCAAACTCCCACCAAAACGGAGAGGGGAATTAGCCAGTAGACCCAACGACCGATGCGTTCGGAAACCGCGTCGATCGCTCGGGCAATCGACAGAAGCGTGTTCAAGGGAGCCTCCCTCTGCTCGAGTGCAAAACGCGAAGCGAGGTAGTATTGTACTGCCGAATGCGGCGGTTCGTCTCGCCCTGGCGACGAAATTCGATCGGTTCGCCTCTAAAATAGAACTTCTTGTTTTTCCGAACGAGGAAATTGAATGGCAGACCCGAGCTTGCGATCCCTCAACCGACGACTCCACCAAACCCTAGCCGCCGATACCCTCATTCAAGACACCACTATTCGGCTGAGAACGGAGCTAGCCGTCGATCGCGTTGTATTGTATTATTTTTATCGTCGTTGGAAAGGGCAAGTAACGTTTGAATCGTTGAGCGATCGCTCCCTATCGATCTACGGCTCTACCGGTGCCGACGATTGCTTTAACGATACCTACGCCGACTTGTATCTAGACGGTCGCATTCGGGCAGTTTCCGATATCGAAACCGAACCGATCCACGATTGCCATCGCGACTTTCTCCGCAGCATTGGGGTGCGCGCCAACTTAGTCGTCCCGATTTCACCGGATCGCTGCTTGTGGGGATTGCTGGTTGCCCACCACTGTCGATCGCCCCGCTACTGGACGCCAGAGGATATCGATGCCATGACCCACGGTGCCAGTACCCTCGCAACCGTGGCAGCCATTCGCAACAGTTAACCCAATTGAATCGCGCGATCGAGGCAATCCGAATCCCGATGGCGAAACTCTCCCCTTGAAAGAATTTGATTGCGGTAATTACTGTTGTAATAGATAGAACAGTGCCGATAAGATGAATTGACTGCGCTTGGACAGCGCCGATCTCGTCGGTGTTCCATGACTCCCGTTGCCTGTGTTGCGGGTCACAGCATCAATCTAGAAAGTTTGCCAGACTTGACTCGACCAACCAGTCGATCTGATTCGTCACCCATTTACATCTACGTGTGCCATGACTACTTCGGTTAGCCGCGAACTCAAAACCAAAAGCTTGGAACTGTTGCAACAGTACCAGCAGAATCCATCGACGGAACTGCGGAATTTGCTCGTCAAGCACAACATCGGTTTGGTTCGCAAAGAGGTGCATCACTGGCTCAACCAATGTAGCGAGAGTTACGACGACTTGCTGCAAGTGGGCTGCTTGGGCTTAATCCGCGCGATCGAGCGCTTCGATTTGTCCAAAGGCAATGCCTTTAGCTCCTTTGCCGTTCCCTACATTCGCGGCGAAATTCAACACTACTTACGCGACAAAAGCCCCTCCGTCCGCATTCCCCGCCAGTGGTTGAGCTTGCACCGTCAGGCGAGCAAGACCATTCGGGATCTGCGCGAGCAACTGCACCGCCAACCCACCGATCCCGAAATTGCTGAGGCGCTCGAAATTTCTCTGCCCGAGTGGCAAGATGTCAAACTCGCCTTGCGCAACCGCTCTCCAATCAGCCTGGATGCCCCCGTGACGGACGAAGACGACGGTTCGACTTCTTTGGGGGATTTAGTCCCAGACGCCCAATACCGCAGCTTCCAACTGGCTCAGGAAGACCAAATTCGCTTGCAGCAAGCCCTGACCACGCTGGAATCGGGAACGCGCAAAGTCCTCGAATTCGTGTTTCTCTACGACCTGACTCAGAAAGAAACCGCCGAACGCATGGGTATTAGTGCCGTGACCGTGTCCCGGCGGGTGAAGCGAGGGGTCAGTTCGCTGAAGAAATTGATGGGCGGACACGACGAAAGCGCGTAACCTAACCTCTAGAGCAAGCGTAACTGAGGGTCTGCGCGATCGCCAGCGGTGTCGGGTTTCGGGGGAGATTTGCTCTGCGCCCCTAAATTTCCCTCCAACTCCTCGTCGCCGGCTAGCATGGTGCGGGCGGCTTCGATCATGTCGCGGCGAATCTCTTTGAGGTCGTCGCGGTTGTCGAGATACGCGGTCAGGGCGTCCATGGGATCGATGCTGCGACCGACGCCTAATTCGGGCATTCGCGGTCGAGATAGCTGGCTGACCAGTTCCGGTTGAATGGTGTAGCTGTGGGCGTCTTGCAGGGCGCGGTGCAGGGTAGTGTTCTCGATGCGATCGAGGCGATCGGGGGTAATTTTATAGGTCAATCGCACGACAACCTCTCGGATGTCGTGTTTCTCAATCGCTGATAGGAGGGTGGCTTGGGGATCGTCGGCGTCGGAGACATCGACTTTAATCGTGCGGAACGATCGCACCGGGAGAGGGCAAAATTCCCACTCGCAGCGATCGCGCTCCAGTTCGACCAGGACGAATCCTTTATCTTCTTTTTCTTCACTGAAATCCACCCGCTCGATACTACCGGGATAGACAATTGGCGGATCGTTGTTGGGATTGAGGTTTTGATGGCGGTGGACGTGACCCAACGCCACGTAATCGAATTGGGAGCGGATCAGGATCGACAGGGGAATGGTAAAGCCTTTGCTGACCGCGAGGAACCGTTCGGCACCAAATCGGGCGTTATCGGTCATTAAATGCGCCAGCAACACGGTGGGAATTTCGGGGTCGAGGCGGCGGATTTCCCCTTCCAAAGCGATGCGCAGCCGATCGCTGAGGAGGTGGTTGACTTCGGCGAGGGACAGTCCTTCGGTTTCGGGTCGGGTGAGCAGGGTGGAGCGGGTTAGCCAGGGAAGCGTCACCACCTGGATCGCGCCGTTGCGGGTTTCGAGGCGGTGGGTTTCGAGGCGATCGCCGACGATAAAGCCGGGAACGCCCAAGGTACGATAGATACACAAACTCGCGCCTCCCTGACCTTGGGAATGTTGGTCGTGATTGCCCACTAACAGGACGGTGGGGATGTTGGCATCGACCAAGCGGCGAAATTGGGAAGCGAAGGCTTCTTGCACGTAAGGCGGCGGCGTGGCGTCGGGAAAGGCATCGCCTCCGAATAAGACTAAATCCACGGGTTCGGCGAGGGCGCGATCGATACAGCGACCCAACGTACCGACAAAGTCTTCTAAACGAGTATTCAACCCCGTTTCGGGATTGACCCGTCCGTGGGAAAACCCGCTGCCCATGTGGATGTCCGACAGGTGCAAAATTTTAATCATGGGGCAATCCGGCATACGACTGATTATGCAATGCTAAGGGATTTTACGGTTTATGAATCTTTCCGTAAAATCTCAGTTCTAT
>CAYQUF010000253.1:0-5182 GCA_964420595.1 uncultured bacterium | reverse complement strand
TCTCCCACTCTCCCCATCCCTCCATAAAGTTTCGTACCATAAGAGACGCCACAGCGAACTAAACAAACGATAATGAACGAAGTTAAAACCATCTCCGGACGCGGAATTCCCGTAACGGGTAACGATATCGACACGGATCGGATTATTCCGGCGCGGTTCCTGCGTTGCGTTACCTTCGACGGTTTGGGCGATCGCGCCTTTGCCGACGATCGCGCGGCGTTAAACGGCGAACACCCCTTCGACCGCCATGAATATCAAGGCGCGAACATCCTAGTGGTCAATGCCAACTTCGGCTGCGGTTCGAGTCGCGAACACGCTCCCCAAGCGATCGTGCGTTGGGGAATCGAAGCACTCGTGGGCGAAAGTTTTGCCGAAATCTTCTTTGGCAATTGCGTCGCCATGGGGGTTCCCTGCGTCACCGCCGATTCGGAAACGGTCAACCGCTTGCAAAAGGCGATCGCGGCGAAACCCGAAACCCAAATGACGGTCGATTTGGACGCGATGGAAGTTCGCTTCGGCGACTGGAGTGCCCCGATATCCATGCCACCGGGTCCCAAACAAATGTTCGTCACGGGCAATTGGGACAGTTGCGGACAGTTAGTCGCCAATACCGATCGCATTCGTTCGACTGCCTCGCAGTTGCCTTATTTGGCTTGGAGTTAAGGGTCGAGCGGGGAATCGGGGGATAGGGAGCAATTTTGGCAGCTCTGACTCCGATATCCCCAACCCGCGCGCGATCGGGACAACAGACTGGCAACTGGCAGACTTGGAACGATCGCCCGAATTCGACAAAATAAAACTAAACTCTATATCGGACAGCAAGGGTGAAACGTCGAATATTTCTGGCTCGGAGTCCGCAACTGCTCGGACTGATAACCGTACTGCTCGGTGCCTGTGGCGCGTCCGATCGCGATTCGGGTCACGCTCAATTGCCGATTCAAGGAGATCGAACCATGAAACTCGAAAGTCAAGCATTTCAAGCCGAATCCCTCATTCCCAAAAAATATACCTGCGACGGCGACGACCTCTCCCCTCCCCTGAGTTGGGGCACGCCTCCCGATGGAACCCAGAGTTTGGCACTCATCGCCGACGACCCCGATGCGCCGGGGAAAACGTTCGTGCATTGGGTGGCATACAATCTCCCTAGCGATCGCCGCGAACTCCCCGAAGGCGTGTCCAATGGCGAGTCCATCCCCAACGGCGGCACTCAGGGCAAAAGCGACTTCGGCAAACTCGGCTACGGCGGTCCCTGTCCGCCAGGGGGCACCCATCGCTATTTCTTCAAGCTCTACGCCCTCGATACGTCCCTCGACCTGCAACCGGGGGCGAGCAAAGCCGACGTGGAACGCGCCATGGACGGACACGTCCTCACCCTGGCAGAATTGATGGGGCGCTACAGTCGAGACGGCTGACTATTCCAGCTTAATGGCGGTTCCGGTAGCGGTAATCAGCAATAACGCGCCGCGATCGTCGATATTAATCGTCCCGGTATCGATTTCGATGCCGATGACTGCATCCGCTCCCAGGCGCTCTGCCCGTTTCTCCAACTCCTCGATCGCTTCTTGCTGTCCCTGCTTGAACACTTTCTCGTAGCTGCCGGTGCGCCCGCCGACCATGTCGCGAATTCCGGCAAACCAGTCCCGCAGGGCGTTGCTGCCGTAGACGACTTCGGCGGTGACGATGCCCAAGTACGACTCGACGACGGCACCTTGTACGACATCAGTAGTTGTCAGTATCATAAGTTAATCTTAAATTTTAAAGGGATCGGCGATGCGACATCATTCCTGAAGAACAATTTTGCAGATCGTAGCATCTAAGACACTGCCCTATACATTCAACGAAGATCGACCGTGCAAAAGCAAACGTTACTGGTTGCCAGTTGGCTGCTACTGGCAGGACTTTCCATTTCCTCAGCGTCCGTTGCTCCGGCTCGGGCGCAGCTCGTGGCGCAAGCCCAAGAAGACAATAGCGAGCGACTCAACGAACTCTTGCGCGAGGGACGGGATTTGGTCGAGCAAGGGGATCTCGAAGCTGCCCTCGCCGCTTACGAGGAAGCCGCCCGACTCGACGAAGACAACCCTCGCATTTTCTCGGGTATCGGCTACCTGCGCGCCCAACAGGAGGACTACGAAGCGGCAGCCGAGGCATACCGTCGGGCGATCGCCCTGGAGTCGGATAATGCCGATTTCCACTACGCCCTTGCCTACAGTCTAGCCAGTGCGGGGGAGTACGACGAGGCAGCGGTTGCCTACGAGCGGGTCACCCAACTCGCTCCCGACAATGCCAATGCCTATCTGGGTTTGGGCGTGGTTCAGTTCCGCCAGGAGGATTACGAGGGAGCGTTGGACGCCTATCGCCAGCTCGTGAGTTTGCAGCCGAAAAACTGGCGCGCCCACGAATCGGTCGGTTCGACCTTGCTGCGCATGGAGCAACCGGACGAAGCAATTAACTGGCTGCAACAAGCGGCAGACCTCGCCCCCCGGCAAAGCAGCATTCAAGTGAACTTAGGGGCGGCATATTTGAGTCAGGACGAGATTGATAAGGCGCTGGCAGCCTTCGAGCGAGCGGCGAAGCTCGAACCTTACAACGAAGAACTGCATTTTCAAATTGGCAAGTTGCTGCAAGGTCAGGGCGAAACCGAACGGGCGCTAGCGGCGTTTCGACAGGCGGCGAGAGTGGAGCCGGAGTTTGGAGCGGCGCAAATGGCGATCGGTTCGATCTTGCTGGAGCGCGGTAACTTTCTCGAAGCGGTGGTGGCGTACCGTCAGGCGATCGAGAAGGATCCCGAAAATGCCGACGCCCACTATAATTTAGGGTTGGCATTGCAGGGGCGAGAACGCTTTGACGAGGCGATCGCCGCCTTTGAAACCGCCCGCGAACTGTACGCCGAAAGCGAGCAGACCGACAAACTGGACAAAACCGAGGCGAAGTTAAACGAGTTAAATTCTCCCGATGGCGAGGAGGAGGACGACGACGATTAATCGGTTTCGGGTTGGGGTTGGGCGCGATCGCCCAGAACTCGGTAAACATCGACCATTTTCTGTTTGCCTTTGAGTGCTAGCGGTCCCCAGTGTTCGACTTCAAACCGATCGCCGAGATAGTCGAGGGTATCGCGGGCGATGAGAATCCGACAGATGCTCGACTGGCGATCTTTCTCGCAACTCTCCAATCGCGAGGCGATATTGACGCTGTCGCCGATAACGCCGTATTCGATTCGTTCTTTCCCGCCCAGGCTTCCCGCCACGACCGGACCGGTAAAAATACCCACGCGCATCTGCACCACGGGCATTCCTCGTTGCTGCCAATTGCGATTGAGTTCGACGAGGCGATGTCCGAATGCCAAGCCGCACGCCACCGCATGGCAGGCATCTTGGGCAATTTCTTCGGCGTTGTCGCGCTGGATCGGCACCCCAAACACTGCCATCAATCCGTCGCCGGTAAATTTATTGATAATCCCGTGATAGCGCTGTACCTCGTGAGTGAGAACGGCAAAGTATTCGTTTAGCCATTCGAGTAAGGCTTCCGGGGGCATTTGCTCGGAAATGGTGCTAAAATCTTTGATGTCGGTAAATAGAGTGGTGGCAATTAACTTTTGTCCGGCGAGCTTGCCAGACTTGAGCAGTTGGGAGCGGCTGTGCCAGAGGGCGTCGGCAATTTCGGGAGACGTATTTTGTCCTAACAGTTTCATCACGATTTGCTGCTGGCGCTGGGCTTGGTATGCCTGATACGCCACCGTTGCGCCGCCCGAGAGAATCGCCGCGATCGCGGGGGAAACGGTAGGCACCCAACCCCGATGCAAGAAAATCTGGAATCCCGTTGCCGCGATCGCGCAAACAATTGCCGTTCCGCCGACCCCTAAAACGACCGGGTGGTTGACTTTCCAGGCAAAGATCGCACTGAATCCCGCCCAAGCCAAAACCCACATCGCTTCGACCCCCTGCGACCAAAACCAAAACGGCTGGCGATCGCCGAAGCCGAGATCGAGAAACTGACTGGTCATGTGAGCGTGAATCAGCACCCCCGCCATCTTGGGATTGGTTTGAATCGCCGCACTGTAGGGGGTCGAGAACAAGTCGCGCAAACTCGGTGCCGTCGAGCCGATCAGGACGATTTTATCGCGCGCGGTATTGGGATCGAACGAGTCGCTCAACACCCGATCCAGCGTGACGATAGGGGCAATGTTGCGCGCCGCGCGGTAGTCGAGCAAAATTTGAAAGCCCCGGCTGTCAATGGTGGCATATCCGCCCGAATCGGATTCGACCGGGGCTAACGTCGTTCCGTTTAATTGAATGAAATCATCATTAGTGGGATGATTTTGCAGGGAAATATTGTATTGATTCAGGTAAGTTGCTGCAAGTTGCAACGAAAATGAGAATAAAGTTCCATTCTCAGTCGCGAGAAACAGTAAATTTCGCCGCACCACATTATCGCTATCGAGGGGAAGGTCATTGAACCCGACCCGCTTGGAGGGCAGTGAGGGGGGGGGAGGCGTTGCTTCTTTTTGCTCGTTTCCAATCGTGGTGATGCCGAAGACGTTGGGGGCTTGCAATTGCTTCACCAATGCTTCGTGACCCGGAGGTTCGGGAATATCGCGATAAATATCCAAGCCAATCGCCAAGGGTTGACCCCGTTGCAACTTTGCCAGCAACTTTGCCACGTCGGCATCCGAGAGGGGCCAGCCGTACTGGGCTAAATCCGCTTCGGTAATTTCGACCACCAGGAGGCGATCGTCAGTTGCTTGGGGCGCGCGCCATTGCATCATCCGATCGAACGCCGCGAGTTCTAACGATTCCAACCCGCCCAGTTCTGTGAGTCCCAAGACCAGTCCGGTCGTCCCCAAACTGGCGATCGCGATCGTGCTGGCACCGATCCAATCCGACCAGTTAGCACGCTTGAAGCGAAGAAATTTCGAGAACACAAACCGTTTAGCTGGCGACAATCTCAAACGCACGCAGTTCCATCCCCCCTGTTTTAACATTTTCGTTCGTTTGTCGGGTTGAGTGTCAAGTGTCAAGCGTGCAGGAGTCGGATCTTGCCTTTTGCCGCGAGCCAACGGTATCGCGCTACCAAACCCAGGGCGATCTCTACCGCACCGCTCCATACCGTAATGGGACGAGATGCGGCGAAAATGAAGCTCACCCCACCTGCCTTGGGCGAGGTGGGGGTGTCGGTGCTAACCGGG
>CAYQUF010000252.1:0-5203 GCA_964420595.1 uncultured bacterium | reverse complement strand
CAGCAGCGAAGACAATGGCGGCTCTTCGGTAGTAGCTGGGGAACTTGTAAAAGGTCGAGTCGAACTGGGGATATTTGGGGTGGGGATTCTGTGCGGTTTGGTGAATTAATCGTTCCACCGCAGGCACTAATTTTTGGCTGGACAAACCCCCAAGTTCTGTCCAGTGCGTCAACACAATACCCACCAAATGCCGACACGCACGACGGTAGACCTTAACCGTTTCGCCAAACAGCCGTCGCTGCTCCTTTGTGGGGTTAAGACTCCATTTATCTGTGCGGATGATTTGGCTGGCACGCTTCTTTGTTAGCATGGCACTATGTTAACGCATAGTGAAATAGATGCCAACAACTCTAAGGTCTTTTGCTCACACGGTTGCAAGCATTAAAATTCATATAGTGTTCGTCACGAAATACCGTCATCCCGTCATCTCTGGGGAGATAGAAGAGGACATTGTCGATCTGTGTCGGAGCATCTGCGAGAAAAATGATTGCATCCTAGAAGAGGCGAAGGCGGATCTAGGGTCTAATGACCATATTCACTTACTGGTTGACCTAGCTCCCAAGGTATCCATTTCTAAGCTCTGCAATACTATGAAAACCGTCACCAGCCGGGAAATCAGGAAGCGTTTTGTGCGACAGTTGAAACCGTACTATTGGAAGCCTGTTTTCTGGAAGCGTGGATTTAGTGCCGTCTCGGCTGGTGGAGCCTCATTGGATGTCCTCAAAGTCTACATAGAGGGGCAAGGCTACGATGATTGACATTGCCGCTCCTTGACCCCCACCTGAGTCGCGCGAGGTGGGGGAATGCGTCGCTATTTTTGTTCAATTTTAAAAAATATAAATAAATGTAACAGAAAAATGAACCAACATGCAGCGACCGATTCGCATCCTTGCCAAAAAAAACAGCCACCCGTCAGGATGGCTGGAAACAAGCATCTCAGAAACGACCCAAATTAGACATCGTAGTAGAGCGAGAACTCGTAGGGGTGCGGGCGCAACCGCAGCGGGTTGACCTCGTTGTCGAGCTTGTACTCGATCCAGTTGCTGATGAAGTCCTCGTTGAACACGCCCGTCGTTGTCAAGAATTCGTGATCTTCCTCGAGCGATCGCAAGGCATCGAGCAGCGAACCCGGCGTAGACGGCACCTTCGCCAATTCTTCCGGGCTGAGATCGTAGATATCCACATCCAGCGGATCCCCCGGATCGATTTCGTTCTTAATCCCGTCAATGCCCGCGCACAGCATCGCCGCAAACGCCAAGTAAGGGTTGCAGGTAGCGTCGGGACAGCGGAATTCGAGCCGTTTCGCCTTGGGATTGCCGCCCGAAAGGGGAATCCGAATCGACGCCGAGCGGTTCCCTTGGGAATACGCCAAGTTCACCGGTGCCTCAAAACCAGGCACCAGCCGCTTGTACGAGTTCGTCGTGGGGTTGGTGAACGCCAGCAGTGCCGGAGCGTGCTTCAGAATGCCGCCGATATAGTGCAGCGCCATCTTGCTGAGGTTGGCATAGCCATCGCCCCAGAACAACGGCTGTCCGTCCTTCCAGATCGACTGGTGGGTGTGCATCCCGGAACCGTTGTCGTTAAACAGGGGTTTGGGCATGAACGTGACGGTTTTGCCGTATTTCTTCGCCACGTTCTTGACCGTATACTTGTAAGTCATCAAGTAATCCGCCGCCTTGACCAGAGGCGAGAAGCGGACGCCGAGTTCTCCCTGACCGCCGGTGGCGACTTCGTGGTGGTGTTTTTCGATGGGAACGCCGCATTCAGCCATCGTCAGCAGCATCTCGGTGCGCAAATCTTGCAGGCTGTCAGTGGGCGAGACGGGGAAGTATCCTTCCTTGTAGCGAGGTTTGTAACCGAGGTTGCCGCCGGGTTCTTCTTTGCCGACATTCCAACGACCTTCGACCGTATCGACGTAGTAGAAGCCCTTGTTTTCCGTTTGGTCGAAGCGAACGTCGTCGAACACGAAGAATTCGGGTTCCGGACCGAAGTAGGCGATGTCGCCAAGACCGCTAGCAATGAGGTAATCGAGGGCTTTCTGGGCGATAGTGCGAGGGCAGCGATCGTACATTTCCCCGGTGCGGGGTTCTTTGATGCTGCAAATCATGCTGAGGGTAGGTTCGGCATAGAACGGATCGATCCACGCGGTGGTCGGATCCGGCACCATGCACATATCGGACTCGTTGATGTCTTTCCAACCCCGAATGCTCGATCCGTCGAATGGAACGCCGTCAGTAAAGGCGTCCTCGTCGATCTGGTTTTGATAAAACGAACAGTGCTGCCAGATTCCTGGCATATCGATAAATTTGAGGTCAACAATCTTAATGTCTTGCTCTCGAATTAGATTTAAAACCTCTTGTGGGCTCTCAGGCATGGATGACTACCTCCGGTGGTCGTGTGGTTCGCGTTGTAACAGATTCCCTCGATGCGTTCTGAGAACTGATAAGGGATTCTCGGTCTTGTCAGGGGCTTGAAAGTCCAAGCTCCGACAAAAAAAACTGATATTTCTACCAGCTAGCCAGCGGTCGAACTCTCGGCAAGCGTCCGGGCTTTGGTCGTCAGTTCTGTAGACCCGGCAGAACTGTTGGAATCAAATGCCAAGCGTCTCTGATGGAATTTGGTAGCCGCACTTTGACTGAGCGATCGCAGATCGATACCGCACGCTTCAATCCCTAGAGCACGCTGGGCTGGACTGTATCTGAATCATCCTAGGGATAGGCAAAAGGAGGTTTTGTATCAAGAATTACAATTTTGCGATTGAAATAATAGATTAAAGCTTAAAGTTTGGCGCGGCTGGGGTCGGGGGCTTGGCGGAGATTGCAGAGACGGGGAGATGCGCTGGGGCGATCGCGCGATCGCTGGGGGAGCAATTGTAGTAAACTACGATCGGCTAATTAGCTGTATTTTTAAGGGGTTTGCTGGCTTGAAGGGTCAACGAGACCCCGAACCGCAGCCTCCGGCACCGTCAGTTTTTGCGCCGCGCAGAAGACTGAGGTTTTGCCAACTTGAAGACAATCGCGAATAGCAAACGCTTGTTGGGAGAGAAATTTTATGCGGGACGCCATTACCACGCTCATTCAGGATTACGACGCGACCGGACGCTATCTCGACCGGGACGCGATGGATCGGCTGCAAGGGTATTACCAAACTGGAACGGCACGGGTGCAAGCTGCAACTGTGGTGAATGCCAGTGCGGCTGAAATTGTCAAGCAAGCCGGATTGCAACTGTTTGAAGATCTGCCCGAACTCATTCGTCCGGGGGGTAACGCCTATACGACCCGTCGCTATGCGGCTTGCTTGCGGGATATGGATTACTACCTGCGCTATGCAACTTACGCATGGATCGCGGGGGATAATGACGTTCTGAACGAACGAGTCCTGCAAGGGTTGCGCGAAACCTATAATTCCCTCGGCGTGCCAATCGGATCGACTGTGACGGGGATTCAAATTATGAAAGGAATCGTCAAGGATAAGTTATCCGAAGCCGGCATCGAAGCCAATGGCTTTATCGACGCACCGTTCGATCATATGTGTCGCGAATTGAGCGAAACGAATGTGTAATTGATACAGTAACGCGATCGCCCTTGCCCTAATTTTTTAAAGTCCGCACGCGCGGGCTTTCTTTTTTTTAATGCCGATCTCTAGATCGGATGAAATCCGCTGATTATACACTCTCGGGGAAGGTGGGCATTGCTAGTTTGAGTGGATCTGCGCAATTTCACATCGAGCGGCAATTCCCACCCTACAATTGGGGTTCAATTGAGTGTCCAGTCATTAGCCCGATTCCTGATTAGAGCCTTTCCCGCCCTGGATGGAGAACGCTTTCCTATTGCCGGTTGCCTTTCTCACAACTGCTCTAGCGATCGCCGTTGGGCTGTCGGTGATTGTTTTTATAGTGAATCCTGGCACCCGCCCAATTAAGTTTTTCTCTCAAGGTTTGGTAATACGAATAGTCTTCGCGCAGGATGATAAATTTAGACTGACATTCAGCGGTGCGAACGTCTACCCGCTGTCCGGGCCAAATGGAGGTTGCTATTACGCCATCCATCCACAATTTTGTATTTAAATCGCGATCGGCAAGGGGCCAAATGCTGACGATCGACCCTGGCGGTAGCACGATCGGACGGCTGGACAAACTGAGGGGACAAATGGGAGTCACGGCGATCGCTTCCATCCCCATGTGGACGATCGGACCGTTGGCGGAAACGGTGTAGCAGGTCGAACCGGTTGGCGTGGCGACGAGCAATCCATCCCCTTGATACTGATCTACCACTTCTCCGTCAATTTCGAGTTCCAAGATGGAGGTGAGCATTCGGTCGGTGGTGGCGGGTTTGACGCACATTTCATTAAGCGCCAAGAAGCGATCGCTGGCAGGTTCGAGGTGAGAGCGATCGCCTTCAAACAGTCTCGCTTGCAGCATCATGCGTCGTTGCACCGCAAAGCGATCGGCTTGCAGGCGCTCCCAGACCTTCTCAGTATCTCGAAATACGTCGAGGGATTCGGTCAAAAATCCCAAATGTCCGCCGACATTGACCGCGAGTATGGGGATCTCTTCTTCGGAGAGTTCGCGAGCCGCCGTTAGCGCCGTCCCGTCCCCCCCGAGTACGACAGCGAGATCGATCCGTTGAGTCGAAGACGCTAAAAAGACGGGATAAGGATTGTCCTTCGGTCCGCTGGGTCCGAGCAAGACGTGACAGTCGCGCTGTTCCAACTGTCCGGCACAGGTTTCCGCCCATTTTTGGCTGTTGGGATCGCCCGCCTTGTACGCAATAATGACCTGTTTGAGCTGCACTGTCTTTTCGCCGTTCGCGTGTCACTTTGTAGGCTAACACTAGCGGACACCGGGCTGGCGTGACAATTCGTTGGCGTCAAGATGCGATCGCCTCCCGTTTAATTGGCAAGCTACCCTGGAATGGATAGCGCGTTGACTCCGATCGCTTGGATTCGCAGAGGCTTAACCAGGCTCTCGGGTAAGAATTTGGCTCATTTGCCATCCAACCTTTTCGCCCAGACGCACCAATCAGGCGAGCCTGGCGTCGAATCGAACCATTGCGTTTGCCAATTCTATGACCAAAGACGACGAGTGAGTGTGTATGGCAGCCATCGAACCGCCAACCGACTACGATAGTCCTTGGAAAGAATCTATTTCCCCAGAAGTGTTGAAACCTGATATAAAACTTTACATTTTAGGTTAGGGAAGGAT
>CAYQUF010000251.1:0-5207 GCA_964420595.1 uncultured bacterium | reverse complement strand
CTTTAGCGTTTATTTCCAAAAATGGAATGGGACGAGCGGTGGATCGAAAAACCCGACAATGGGGGAAGGGTTTGGTTTCCAAACCCCTACGTTTCTCCCCATCTCCCTATCCCCCCATCCTAATTCACGGCAGCCGACAACTGAGGGCGATCGCCCTTAGCTTCTTCCTCCGGTTGCAACGCTCCGGTTAAAATTTCCACCGGCGGCTGCGCGTGGGGCCAGGCAAAGGCGTGACGGAAGGCGGCGTGCTGGCAGGCTTGCAGTTGCTCGAAGTCGATAATGTCGTGGGTGAGCAGGTTTTCGTACTCGAAGGGCAAGCGAACGTTGTGCAAGCCAGCGTTATCGGTACAGATGGCAATATCGACCCCCGCGTCAAAACAGCGATCGAACACTAATTTGAGTTGGGAAATATCATCCATCGTCCCGGTTTTAAAGTAAGTAGTCGGACAGACCTCCAAACACTGACCGCGATCGCGCACTTGTTTTAACAATTCTGGATAGCGTAAGGGAATCTGCACCCCGTGACCGATCCGCATCAAGTAAGGCAATAACTCGGGATAGCAGCCGTCTGGGGTTTCGTAAACGTGTCCGGTCGTCTTGAGTCCGAGGGTGCGAGCGTACTCGTACAGGCGGGCGAACTCATCCAGGCGATCGCCGTAGTGGGCATCTCCCCCCGCCACGTCGATCGCGCAAACGTACTCACCCATCTCAGCCGCAAGCTCGACAATTGCCCGATTCACCTCATAGGGAAGCCGCGAGTGCATGCACAAAATCTGACTGGTGACGATCGGGTATTCCCCAAGCTGGCTGGCTTCACCGACCGTTTCGACAATCTCTGCCATCTGGTCGATGCGCCGAGCCTGACTCAACGCTTCTGACGTGCGCAAATAAGGTGTATAGCGCAGTTCCAAATAGGCTAAATTCTCAAAGACATACGCCCCCCGAATCAGCCGATAGATAAAATAAGGGAGCGTGTCGAGCGTTTGCACGCTTTCGACCAGGGTGTGTAATTCCAAATACTCGTCAAGCGTATTGCGAGGTCGCGTATAAAAAGATTCGAATTCGGGGTATTGTGGAAAGCGTTCGGCTAGCGTAGAATCGCTGCGGTGGAAATATCGCCATAAAATGCGGGGAACCACAGCCCCGCCGAGGTGGCGGTGGAGTTCAGCGTGTAAAGCCACGGGCAAACCTCTCGTTTGTCACTTCGGTATCGATAAGAATAGAAAAACGTTGAAATCCCTGCTACGACGACAACTGACCGTCAGGAAAGCCGCTCAACAGGGGAGCGAGCCAACGGTCGAGTTGTGTCGGGATTTATTTTTTGTTACATTCTAGCGTCCCGATCGCCAGCCGTGGGAAATTGGGCGGAAAATTAAGTCCGTTGCTAGTTTGTCCCGTTCGCGCCCCTGTCACTGCCAGCTTATCTAATGCAATCTGAGACTTGACAACGATCGCACAAAGTGGCAATAATCGAGGATCGTGTGAACTTTAGCGTAATAGACCCTTGGCTAACGTCATCGTTATTGGTGCCCAGTGGGGCGATGAAGGAAAAGGCAAGATTACAGACTTACTCAGTCGATCGGCCCATGTCGTAGTCCGTTACCAAGGGGGCGTTAACGCTGGCCATACGGTTGTCGTGCGGGATCGAACCTTTAAGTTACATTTGATTCCCTCCGGCATCTTGTATCCCGAGACCGAATGCATTATCGGCTCGGGCACCGTAATCGACCCCCAAGTGTTAATTGAAGAACTCGATCGGCTCGAGGAACTAAATATCTCGACCGAGAAGCTGTTCGTATCTGAAAGGGCTCACGTGACGATGCCCTATCATCGTCTGATCGATCGAGCTGCCGAAGAGCGGCGAGGAACCCAAAAAATCGGCACGACCGGGCGCGGTATCGGTCCGACCTACGCCGATAAGTCCGAGCGTACGGGCATTCGAGTCCTCGACTTAATGGAAGAAGACGGACTGCGAGAGCAACTGAGCTGGACGATTAACTATAAAAACGCCATTTTAGAAAAACTTTATAGTTTGCCGCCCCTCAATGCCGACGAGGTCATTGAAGAATACATTGGCTACGCCAATCGCCTGCGTCCGCACGTGGTCGATTCGTCGCTGAAGGTATACGATGCGATCGAGCGCCGTCGCAATATCCTGTTTGAAGGGGCGCAAGGAACGCTGTTGGATCTCGATCACGGGACCTACCCTTACGTCACGTCCTCCAACCCCGTTGCAGGCGGTGCTTGCGTGGGAGCTGGAGTCGGACCGACTTCGATCGATCGCGTCATCGGCGTTGCCAAAGCCTACACGACGCGGGTGGGCGAAGGGCCATTTCCCACCGAGATGAGCGACGGAATTGGCACGGTTTTGTGCGATCGCGGGGCGGAATTCGGCACCACCACCGGTCGCCGTCGCCGCTGCGGTTGGTTCGATGCCGTCATCGGTCGCTATGCCGTTCGGATTAATGGCATGGACTGCCTCGCCATTACCAAGCTCGACGTACTCGACGCCCTCGAGGAAATCAAGGTGTGCGTGGCTTACGAAATCGACGGTCAGCGCACCCCCAACTTCCCGAGCAGCTCCCGTCAGTTTGCCCGCTGTCGCCCGGTGTACGAAACCCTTCCCGGCTGGCAACAATCGACCTCCGAGTGTCGTTCTCTCGAAGATTTACCGCCGCAAGCGCTCGACTACCTCAGATTCCTCGCCGAACTGATGGAAGTCCCGATCGCGATCGTGTCGTTGGGCGCCAGCCGCGATTGCACCATTATTGTCGAAGACCCGATTCACGGTCCCAAACGCGCCCTGTTGGACGCCAACGGCATTCCTGTCGTCTCTGAACACTGAGTAAAGCATTATGGAAATTACAGTTGAGTGTCGCAAACGCCCCGAAGGTAGCAAGCCGAGAGCATTGCGCCGTTCTGGTTTAATTCCTGCCGTCCTGTACGGACACAAGGGAACCGAGTCTATCTCCTTGGCGATTGACGCGAAGAAGGTCACTAACCTGCTGAATGAAGCTACGGTGAATAACACCTTGATTCAGGTGAATATTCCCGAGATGTCGTGGCAAGGGAAGGTTCTGCTGCGGGAAGTGCAAGCCCATCCCTACAAAGGACATCCCTATCACCTGAGCTTTTTCGCCATTGCCGCCCAAGACAGCGTCGAAGTGGTCGTCCCGATTACCTTTACCGGACAAGCACCGGGAGATAAGCAAGAAGGCGGCATTCTCGAAACCGGCATGACTGAAATTGTCGTGCAGTGCGCCCCCGATCGCATTCCGGAGACGATTGAAATCTCTCTCGAAGGCTTGCACCTAAACGATTCGCTGCACGTGCGCGAAATTGTTTTCCCCGAAGGAGTCGAACCGATCAGCGATCCCGAACAGGTGGTGGCTGCGGTGATGACGCCGCGCATGCCTTCGACGACTGAAGAGGAGGAAGCGGCTGAAGAAGTTGAAGAGGACGTGGAAGTCGAAACCACCGAAATCTAGAAATTCGTCATATCGATTGCCCGAGCCAGGGGTTAACCCCTGGTTTTTTTGTTAAAAGTGTTGAGGTTGACCCTAAATATCAAGGAGGACTATGAGCAACACGACTCTACCCCCAGTTATCGAGCAAATGCAGACGCCGGAGTTTTATCCCCATCCGGTGACCGAACCGATTAAACTACTGCAAACCCACATTTCTTACGTGCTGCTGACCGGAGAATTTGCCTACAAGGTGAAGAAACCGGTGGATTTCGGTTTTATTAATTTCTCCACGCTGGAAAAACGGCAGCATTTTTGCCATGAAGAATTGCGCATGAACCAGCGAGGTGCCCGAGACTGGTACTTAGAGGTGCTTCCCATTACCCAATCGGGCGATCGCATTCAACTCGGCGGCGACGGCGAAACGGTCGAATACGCCCTCAAAATGCGTCAGTTTCCCCAAGATGCGCTGTTTAGCGAGATGCACGCGCGCGGGGACCTCACCGAGCAACACTTGGAAGATTTAGGGCACTTTTTGGCTCGCTTCCACGCCAAGTCTCCGACGAATGACCATATCCGCACGTTCGGCGAAGTCTCGCAAATTCGCGCGGCGTTTGACGAGAACTACGAGCAAACTCAAAAATATATCGGCGGCCCTCAAACCCAACAGCAGTTTGAAGAAACCAAACGCTACACCGATCGCTTTTTCGAGGAACGCCAAGATTTGTTCGAGCGTCGCGTTCAAAACGACAAGATTCGCGAGTGCCACGGCGACTTGCACATGAGAAATATCGCCCTGTGCGGCGACCAGTTGATTATTTTCGACTGCATCGAGTTTAACGAGCCGTTCCGGTTTGTGGACTTCATGTACGATGTTGCCTTCGCGGTGATGGATCTCGACGCGCGCCAAAGTCCCCAACTGGGCAATGCGTTTCTCAATGCCTACATCGAGCAAACGGGGGATTGGGAAGGATTGCAGTTGTTGCCGCTCTATCTCAGCCGTCAGGCTTACGTGCGCGCTAAAGTCACTTCCTTCTTGCTCGACGACCCCGGCGTTCCCGAAGCCGATAAGAAGCAAGCGTCGGAGTCGGCGGCGAAATACTATCGCTTGGCGTGGGAATATACCCAACAGCGAGACGGTCGGTTGATGTTGATGTCGGGACTGTCCGGTTCGGGTAAGAGTACGGTAGCGCGACAGGTGGCGCGTCGGACGAATGCGATTCACTTGCGATCGGATGCGGTACGCAAGCATTTAGCTGGAATTCCCCTCGACCAGCGGGGTGGAAAAGA
The DNA here is from genome assembly GCA_964420595.1 of uncultured bacterium. GTDB lineage: Bacteria > Cyanobacteriota > Cyanobacteriia > Cyanobacteriales > Geitlerinemataceae > CAYQUF01. Next base: position 453 of record CAYQUF010000251.1, on the reverse strand, counting down.
GTTGTATACCCCCGAAATGACCCAAAAGACCTACGGACGCCTGGGCGAATTGGGCGTGATGCTGGCATCGCAAGGGTTTCCGGTGATTCTCGATGCCAAGTACGATCGCGTGGGATTGCGCCAAGAGGTCATTTCGGCGGCGAAGGAAAAAAATCTCCCGGTCGAAATTCTCCATTGTGCCGCACCGATGGAAGTTTTGCGGCAGCGTCTGGACGGACGCACGGGTGATGTAGCCGATGCAACGTCGGATCTACTCGATAGCCAGCAGAAGTCGGCAGAATCGTTTACCCAGGACGAGCAAGGTTACGTCCGCACGATCGATACGACGAAGGATATCGAGCCGCAATTGCCGGTTTAGGTAGGATGAGGGGATAAGGGAATTTCATTGGGCGACACTTTTAACGAACACGGGTGTCCGCGTTGTCATCGTCACGACACAATGGGAGTTAGAGC
>CAYQUF010000250.1:0-5131 GCA_964420595.1 uncultured bacterium | reverse complement strand
TTATTTCCCCTAGGCGGGATAAACGCTAAAGCGTTTACTACAAACGTTCGCCATTTGAAAATGGGTTTGGAGACCACACCCCTATACTCGCTGTTATTTCCCCTAGGCGGGATAAACGCTAAAGCGTTTACTACAAACGTTCGCCATTCGAAAATGGGTTTGGAGACCACACCCCTATATTTCTCCCCTTCTCCCTATCCCTCTACCTCCCAATCCCCCAATCCCGCGTTGCCGTTATCCGAGGCATTGTTGACAATATAAAAGAGTCCTAATGCCTGGGATGGCGACGCCAATATGTTTCAAGATCGAAGCCACCTGTTACTGAATAACCTCGAGCGATCGAGTTATGGGATTGCTGCGTGCGATATCGATCGCGATGGGACTTGCGAGCTGTTCGTCACCGGATTTGGCGAGGCGAATCGGGTATTGAAGTGGAACGGACGGGGTTTGGTCGATATTGCCGATCCCATTCTCGCCGATATCGAGGGAAAAGCGATCGCCGTGGCGGCTGCCGATATTGATGGGGACGGAGAAGAAGAAATTTACGTCCTCAACGCCACTGCGTCGGTTGGCGATCGCCTGTTTGACTTTCAAAATGGTCGGTGGGTCGATCTGCGATCGCTCGGTCAAAATCAAAATACCCCCACCACCGCCGCCGCACATTCGGTCATTTGCTTGGATCGCTTCGGAAACGGCAACTATGGCTTCCTCGTGGTTGGCGACGGTATCCCGATCCGATTGTACGAACTCGATCGCCTCGGTCGGCTGACGGATGTTGCGGCTAAAGCCAATCTCAATGTGGTGGTGCGAGGACGCAGTGCGGTAGCAGTGCCGATCTTCTCCAACCGCACGGATGTATTCGTCGCGGTCGAAGACGGAGCCAATTTATTATTTCGCAATCGCGGCGACGGCACCTTTGAAGAACTCGCAGACACCGCCGGGTTGAGCGACATCGATGAAAACGGTCGGGGAATTGCCGTTCTCGATGCCGACGGCGATGGTAAATTCGATTTAGCGTACGGCAATTGGGAAGGACAGCATCGCTTGTTTTTGCAAGGGATGACGGGTCACTTTCGCAATGTCGCACCAGCGGATTTAGCTCGACCGTCCCGAATTCGCACGGCAATTGCGGCGGATTTCGACAATGACGGTTGCGAGGAATTATTTTTCAACAATGTCGGCGAACCCAACCGCTTGTTCGGTTTGCGAAATGGCAGTTGGCGACAATTGGACATCGGCGATGCGTGGGAACCCGATGGCTGGGGAACGGGAGCGGTGGTGGGCGATTTTGACGGCGATGGCTGTTTGGAATTATTGGTGGCGCACGGCGAATCGAGATCTCAACCCCTGTCGCTGTATCGAGCCGAAATTGCCACCCAGCGATCTTGGTTGCGAGTGTTACCCTTGACGGCGTCGGGTGCGCCTGCACGGGGAGCCATTTGTATTTTAAGGGCGGGAAGTCACGATCGCATTCGTACCATCGATGCGGGAAGCGGGTACTGGTGTCAGATGGAACCAATCGCTCACTTTGGCTTAGACGAGATGCCGCGAGCCGATCGCCTCACGGTACATTGGTCGGACGGAACCACCGTGGCGATCGACAATCCCACGGCGAATCAACTCTTGCGGGTTCCCTATCCGGGTTCTTAAGGAGATCGCACAATTGAGGGTGCGATCGAGATCGCTAAATCTTAAGATAACGATCGTCTTTCGGCGAGTAGTGCGATCGCACGGCGCTTAAGGGGAAAGATCCATAGTAGAGATACTGAAATCTACGGAATCGCTATGTCCTCTTCCACCTACTTCCCTAAAATTTCGATTGAAGAATTATTCGGTCGCGTCTGGCACCACGGCTACATCCACCGCACCGACTGGCAAGGCTTGCAGTTAGCCTTATCCGAATCGATCGCCAACCAAGACGAACAAGCTGCCATTCAACGCTTGCGTCATGCCGTCAATCGCGGTTGGTTGAAGATTATCGACTGAGAAACACTCGGCGAAACGCACAATTTCGACCGAAATCTTCGATAACAATACATTTAACAACTCTTCCGTACGAACTCGATCGACCCTGATGCCCGACTAAACAACGCAAAGCGATCGCGCTCCATCATTAATAGAGTTTAGTGAGTCGTTCACTCCAAAATCATGTCAGATTCAGAGCTGCCTCAAGATATTCAAAACTTTCGGCAATCTGTCGATCGAGCCAACTTAAAAAATACACTCGACACGATTTCCATGCTGCTCGATTTCAACATCAGCCTGGAACAAATTGCCCAGACCCTAGACGTAGATCTTGAATGGGTACGCCGAATTGCCACCGAAGGCGATCGGAAACTGTGGAGCGAATTTACCTGTGACTATACCTGTTCGGTGCTTGAAGACTAGCGATCGCTCCGTTCAATTTCGAGAGAAAAACGGTCTTCTCCCTATCGCTTCCCGTTCTTATCTTTCCCTGAAACAACGGGTTTGAGGACTTCCCATGCTTGCTCGGCTTTGGTTTGGAACGCATCGAATTCCACTTTCGCCGTCGCCAGATTGCTTAAGGTTTTGGCAAAGTCTTTGCTTTGAGCGACTTCGATTTGTTCGTCGGTGAGCGGGTCGGGTTTAAACAGCGCTTCAATCACCTCTAAATACGGTTGCGCCGCCTCTTGATGCTTTTGCAATTCCACCCGCAATAGCGAAAACTGGGCGATTTCTTGCGCTGCAATTTCAACGGGTTGTAATTCGCGATCCAGACCTTTGCGGGACTTGCGCTTTCCGGTTGTTTTTTGCGATTGCGGCGGTTCGACAATCACCAATTGGTCTAATCCCAATCCATCCGAAAAACTGTCGGGAGTAATGGTCGTATCGCTCTCGTCGTCCATGCGCCGCATGATTTCTTCGAGCGCCTGTTCCCGCGCCTCGGTAGTGTCGGAGCGAGATTCGATTGGGATTAATAGCGTATCGGCATAATCGGGATGGGTGTAGTAAATGACTTTTTTTCGCCTTGGCATTGGATCGCTCTCCTAGTTCGAGGTTTCTTGGTTTGAAGATTGCTTGCTTCGCATCACCGCTTGTCGAAATCCCAACACGATTAAAATATTCGACAGGGTCAAGAAAAATTCCGCGCCGCCGTGCAACCAATCGATATTGGCAAGTTGCTCGCCGTATGCCATTTTTGCATAAATTCCGGCGGGAATGGTGACCCCGACAAATACCAGGGTCATGTAAAATCCAATTAATGCCAAACGGGGCATTTGTCCCGATCGCGTGATGAACCACAAAAAGGCGAGATAGGGAAATAAAGAGAAGGCGAATAGGTTATCTTTGGAAAACATAGAGGTAACTGGGGATGGAGGGATAGGGGGATAGGGAGATAGGGAGATAGGGAGAGCGTAGGTTGGGTTGAGGCACGAAACCCGACATTACCAGTGCTTTCGTTGAGTTTCCTTCGTTAACCAACCGATATTTTTAGAGGGGGTTGTGTTGAGATGAAAGCACCGATTCATTGAAACAGAGAACAGCCTCGCTTAACGTAGCGAAAGGGGTAGGATGCTAATGTTTTATTCCGTTTCGGTAGACTGGGATTTACTCGATCGCCAAATCCACCACGCCGCCGCGCATAGGGTAAAATTGCCGAGAACGGTCATGCTCGCCTGCAAATTCACCAACCAGCTCAGGGAGTCGGGATTGTCGAAAAAGTGCCACGTACACGCCGACATCGCGCCGACTAATGCCGGAAGCATTCCCAATGATAGCGCCCGCCAGTAGCGGTTTCCACTGACTTCGCTATAAATCCAGATCGTCCAAATTGCAGCGATCCATTCGATGACGCTGGATACGTGGATAATCCAAGTGGGGATGGACAAAGCGTGCATGGCAATTGGGGATAATGGTTTCATTAAAGTATTGTAGTTGGGAAGGCGATCGCGAGAAATACGATGGCACAAATTCGGGCGGTACTTTGCGGGTACTATGGCATGGGGAACGGTGGCGACGAGGCGTTGCTGGCGTCGGCGTTGCAAATGTTGCCCGAGTCGGTGCATCCGGTGGTACTATCGGGAAATCCCAAAGCCACGCGCGATCGCGATCGGGTCGAAACTTGCAACCGCAAGGCGGCGTTCTCGCTGATGAAGGTGTTGCGGGAGTCGGATTGGTTTATCTGGGGTGGCGGAAGTTTGATTCAAGACGCTACGAGCGCGCTCAGTCCCCTGTATTACGCCGGTTTGATGGGATTGGCGCAGCGGATGGGACTGAAAACGATCGCCTGGGCGCAAGGGATCGGACCGCTCAACCGTAAGTTTAACTTAGGAATCGCACAACAGGCATTTGCGGGGTGTCATGCAGCGAGCGTGCGCGATCGCGCTTCGGCGGAGTTATTATCGCAGTGGAATATCCCGTTTGTCCTAGCTCCCGATCCGGTTTGGGCGCTAGAATCGCAGAATGTACCGGGATTGTGGGAGTTGAGCGCGCCTCGGGTGGCGGTGACGCTGCGATCGCACCCGAAGTTAACTCAATCCCGTTTGGATACCCTGACTCGCGCGTTGAGGGATTTTCAAAAGGCGACGCAAACTTGCATTCTGTTAATTCCGTTCCAACCCGATCGCGATTTGGCAATCTGCGAGCAAATCCAGCCCCAATTACCGGGGGAAAGTCGAGTTTTGGTCTTGGAAGACCCCCGACAGCTTAAGGGCGTGTTTCGGGGCGTCGAGATGGCGATCGGGATGCGCTATCACAGTTTGGTGATGGCGGCGTCGCAGGAATGTCGCTGTTTTGCGATTAGCTACGATCCCAAAATCGCGCAGTTACAGCAAGATTTGGACATACCGGGGTGGGAGTTGGACGAGCTTCCCGAGGATGCAAATGCGATGTCGCGCGCCTGGTTGCAGCATTACGCCGATGGGGACGCACTCTCGAGCGATCGCATTCAGTCTCTCACCGATCGCGCCCTGATGCACCGCGACATATTCGAACAAATGATGGATAAGTGACATCCTCCCGACGCTGACCCTACGGGTACAGCGCGGGCTTCCCAACCTCGCAGTTAGGTATTCCTGCCCCACGCCACTTATCTAGACTTCGACAAAGCTCAGTCCCCGACAGACCGACTTGACAGGCTGTTTCCGTTCCCCAGAGTCCCTGGGCTACT